>QWOR01000028.1 GCA_003669575.1 Planctomycetota bacterium
AGGACGTTGTCGAGAGAGTTACCCGCGAGCGTGTCGTTGAGGTTCGAACCCGTGACATTCTCAATTTCCGCAAGAATATCCACGCCCCCCAAACCATCCACGGTCGCGAGACCGGAATTCAGGTCTACATTCACGCCAGACGTCGAGTTGGTGTAGCGAATCTCGTCGATTCCGGCACCACCAAAGATTGAGTCATTTCCAGCCTCACCCCAAATCACGTCATTACCACCATCCGCATAGACGGTATCGTTACCCGCTCCGCCAACGATGGTGTCGTTTCCTTCACCCGTCTGGAAAAAATCACCCGCACTGCCGCCAGTAACGATGTCATCGCCTCCCAAGCTACGGATATCGATCTTCTGGGTGACAGCACTGGCATCCACAATGTCAGCATTGTCGGTCGCGATGACCCTTTCCACGTCATTCGCATCAGTCAAAATCAACCAGACGCCGGGTTCGGCGTAGCTGGCCGTACGAATCTGATCCCATCCAGTTCCCCCCACCAGACCAGAACCGAAATTGCCTGCGATATCTGTCGCATCAAAAACCAGAATGTCGTCGTTGGCACCACCGTCCAGTTGATCGAGGCCAGCGTCGCCATAGATTGAGTCCTTTCCTGCCCCACCCAGGAGGGAATCATCCCCATCTCCGCCGCGAATCACATCGTTACCGTCTCCACCAGTGATTGTGTCTTTGTCACCATAACCGATGATCGTCATCGCGGTGATCACTCCCGTTCCGTCAATCAAATCCGCCAAGCTCGTGCCTCGAACACTTTCGACATTCGAACCGGCCAGTACCAGATTCAGAGCGCCGCTGGTCGGGAGAGCGACGAGCGAGTCTGTTCCAGCTCCCATATTTCCGATCACATCAAGATTGTCGATGTTCGCGGTATCGTTACCCGACCCACCGGAGATGTTGTCTGCCCCGGCACCACCGTTCAAAGTCGAAGTTGTAATGACGCCGTTCAGGGACGCATCGAGAATGATCGTGTCGGCACCTTCCAGAGCGTTCACTGTCAGCGTGTTGCGACCTGCGATCGCGATACCCGTGTCGACACCAGTCACAACGAAATTGGTTCCGTTGTGCGAGACATTGATCGTCTCCCCGTCAGCTGTCCCACGGACCGTGATCGATGTGGCTGTGCTCGTGAAGGTAATCGCAGCCAACAAGGTGCGACTTTCCAACTGCTGAACCAGCGCGATACGAGATTTGCTTTGGATGTGCAACGACGAACCCGTGAGGAAAGGCGAAGAAATGAAAACATTGCGGTTCTTCCTATTGGTTTGGAACAGGCGCAGCGTCAATGGACAATGGGCAGTTTGGGTGGATATTTATGTGATCGTATCAGCGTTTTGATTACATGGAAGTAAGAAAAACAATTTCCATTGCTCATATCAATAAGTTTTCAGCTATTTACCAATGAGTCCGATTTGACTTCCGCGTGAATAAATCAATTCCGAATAACGAATTGGCCGTTTTAAGAAGTTTATAATGATAAATAAATCATCAAAAATACATAACAATTCATGTTTTCTCAGGGAAATTGACAGAAGAACCATGTCGACAACTTCGTACACTCGAAAGCACGCTAGTCGTACAAACGAAAGATCACTTAATGCTCATTTAAAAGCCCGCTTCTCACCGCACCGCACCGCCATTGGCGTTGATCACCTGCCCCGTGAGGTAGCTGGCGTCTGGGCTAGCCAGGAAGCGGGCGAGCCGGGCAATGTCTTCGGGTATGCCCCAGCGCCCCAGTGGGGTTTCGCGAATCACGCGGGCCTGCCAGGCATCGCTGGCCTGGTCACCCCAGGCGGTTTGGATCCAGCCAGGCGAGATACAGTTCACCCGTACTTCGGGGGCGAGCGATACCGCCAGAGACCGCGTGAAGCCCATGACCGCATTCTTGGCGGTCGAAAAAAGCTCCGCGCTGTCCCCTTCCATCCCACGGTCAGCCTGATCCCAGCCGATGTTCAGGATCACCCCCTGCCCGGCGGCCTTCATGCGGCGACCGACCTCTCGGGACAGCTGGACTGTTGCGGTGACATCGACGGCCAACAGCCACTCCAGCTTCTTCTCAAACGACAGGCCTGGTCCATCGCCAGTGAGGAGATCAACCCCGGCGTTGTTGACCCAGACGTGGCACGCACCGAACCGGCTCCAGACTTCGTCAACGAGAGTCGAGTGAGTCGACGAGTCAGCCAGATCGGCAGCAAAGCAGTCGGACTGTCGCCCCAGATCCCGGATCTCACGCACCACGTTCTCGGCGCGTTCGACCGACTTGCGACAGTGAATCGCCACGTTCGCCCCTGCACGGGCCATTTCGAGGGCAATCGCCCGACCGATCCCGCTGGACGCCCCGGTCACACAGACCGTTTGTCCCGAGAGTGAAGCGAACGGAGTGGGGGGAAGCTGTGTCATCAGGCTGTGATCAGGGACTCACGCAAAGCAGTCGTCTTCAGAGAACGGACATCCTCAAGACTGGGAAAAGAAGAACCTTTGTGGTCCCAAACTGATTAAACGAGAGGGTTTCCGTGCAGACACTTTAGGTAGAATCCAGGATTACTCAAGAATCAGGAGAAATGATTCGGCTTCTTGTTGACTCTTGCGGCACACATGGAGACAATTCGATGCATGTCATGTCCGTCAATTCTCCAGGTTCAGAGATGATTCGCCGTCGATCGCTTTTCTCATATCCGTTCTCTACGGCAGCGACGAATCACCTTGGTTGATGAGTTCCAAAGAATAATCAACAAGAACTAAGAGTTCCTGTCTAACGGCATGATCCTCCCCCATTTAGTACGTTCAACTGGAAGACCCGCACCGGGAACATGTCACGGTCCGTCCGTGATTTGCGACCGTGCTTTCTGATTCGTAGTACTTGGTACTGCGTTTACCGAAGGTCCAGACATTGTCCGATTCCCAACCGCAGAATGCGGAAGATCAAGCCAGAACCGAAGGTCGGGATGACCTCGCAGGTTCTGCACAACCACTCCCGAAAGACGAAGAGATGACCACCGAACTGTTGGAAGCCCCACAGATCACCACCCGACCAGTTGCTGCCGGAGCTGACTTGCCCGAGCAGCTGGAAAAGGACCTCGTCCAGGTCTTCAAGCTGCTGGCCGATGAGACCCGTCTGAAGATCCTCATGTTCCTGATGCGGGAAGGCGAACTGCACGTCTCCGCCCTGTGCGAGCGTCTGGGCCAGAGCCAGCCAGCTGTCAGCCACCACCTCGCCCTGCTGCGAGTGGCCAAGATGATCGAGCCCCGCCGCGACGGGAAGCACAACTTCTACTCGATCCAGAAGGACCACTTCCACCAGATCATGGGCGAGCTGTTCTCGAACATGATCAACGATGGCAAGTCGGTCGGCTTCGGTGACTTCCTGGTGACCCAGCAGAAGTAAACGAAACGAGTTGTGTCGACTCCGCCCCGGCGGAGTTCACTCCAATCTCCGAAACGACCGCTCCCCGCGAGCGGTCGCTTTTTTTGCGCCTCTCAGTCTGGTAAAAAACACCCCGCGAAAGCCGCAGCGTCCTTTGCGCTGAAGGTCTGCGCTGCGGCTCCCTGGCCTGCGTTTGCTGGACACCTGGTCCAAAAGATGTAAGCCCTAGCTGCGATGTCGAAGATTCAGTCTTCGCACACGATCCTTTCCCCCAGCTGAGTACTCTCGACGATGGCCAAGCCTGCAAAACTCGCACTGGTAGACGGCACTGTGTTTACGGGCACAGCCTTCGGAGCCGACGGGGAGGCCTTTGGCGAAGTCTGTTTCAACACCAGCATGACCGGGTATCAGGAGATCCTGACCGACCCGTCCTACAACGGCCAGATCGTCGCGATGACCTACCCGCAGATCGGGAACTATGGCATCAACGCCGACGATGTCGAAAGCGGTAAGCTGGCGATCAAGGGATTCATCGTCCGCGAACTGTGCGAGGAGCCGAGCAACTACCGGTCAACCGAATCGCTGGGTAATTACCTGAAACGCAACAATGTCGTCGGTATCGAAGGCATCGATACGCGGGCTCTGGTCCGCAAGCTCCGCGTGAAGGGAGCCATGACTGGCGTGATCTCGACCGTCGACCTCGACGATGCTTCACTGGTTGCTAAGGCTCAGAAGTCACCCGACCTGATCGGTCGCGATCTGGTGAAAGAAGTGATGCCCGAAAAGCCCGCCGACTGGTCAACGGCTTTGCACCCGATTGCGATTGACCTCTCCCCCTTGCCCGAGAAAGTCAAAGGGGACAAGGTCCCGCACGTCGTCGCGATCGACTACGGCATGAAGTGGAACATCCCGCGCCACCTGAAAGAAATGGGCTGCCGAGTCACGGTCGTCCCCGGCACCTCGACTGCTGCGGAAGTGCTGGCCCTGAATCCCGATGGTGTGTTCCTCTCGAACGGCCCCGGCGATCCCAACCCGCTGACCTACGCGGTCGACACGATCAAGGGGTTGCTGGGCAAGAAGCCAATCTTCGGCATCTGTCTGGGTCATCAGCTCCTGGGTCTGGCCCTCGGCGGCGAGATCTACAAGTTGAAGTTCGGACATCGCGGCGCGAACCAGCCCGTCCTCGACAAGGCGAGTGGCCGCGTGGAAATCACCAGCCAGAATCACGGTTTCGCCCTGCGGCCCGACACGCTTCCCGAGAATGTGGAAGTGACGCACATCAACCTGAACGACCAGACCGTCGAAGGTATCGCGAGTAAGACCTTCCCTGCCTTCAGCGTCCAATACCACCCCGAGTCGAGCGCTGGCCCCCACGACAGCCATTACCTGTTCGGCCGGTTCCGGACTCTAATGGGGGCGTAAGGGGCTCGTTCAATCATCCGCCCGCGAACCGAACGGCCAAGCCTCAACCAATGATTGCCCTCTACGTCCGCCTGCTTTTCATCACGATCATCTTAGGGTTTGGTCCCCAACTGATCGCCACTGACATGCCCTTGACCACGATCACAGTAACGATCGATCGAGGACGGGATGTGGGCCAGTCCTTCGGGTCGCTGTTTGAGGTGGCCAGTGAGGACGGTCAGCTGGTGATCGGGGCGGGGTTTCAGAACCTGTACAACACGGCGTATCGGGCCGATCGCCATGCGGTGGAGTTCTTCATCCGACCGAACAGCGGCGAGCGGAAGCTGGAGCAGACCGCCCTGCCCCGCCCCAATGAGTTGTGCGGGACATACCTCTACTCGCAGGATGGCGTCGTCCACTCGACGTATGGCGGCAATCGCGTCTTGCATCCGGAGTCGATGACCTGGCGTGAGGAGCCTGCCATTGGTGGCACTGAGGAGACGATGCGAGTTGGCCGCGGTGTGCTGGCCTTTGGCAACAGCTCCGTCACGTACGATGGTCATACGATTCTCGCCCCACCTGAGCAGGGAGAATACCGGCTCTTCTACTACGCGGATGGCTATCTGTGCTTCTATCACGTCAATCGCAAGGAGGGAGCTTATCGGCCCTACTCAAATGACGCGGATGGGTTCAGCAAGCTGTATGCCTGCCCCTGGACACCGGGCGAACCGAAGGTCGACCTGTCGCGGGCGATCGTCCTGTCGCTGCCGGTCGTGGGCGAAACAACCTTCGCCTGGGGACAGCTGGGGGACCAGATCGTCACCGGCTCGAACATCGGCGGGTTCTATGTCTTCCAGGACGGGGCATGGAAGATCCTGCTCCAGCCG
>QWOR01000033.1 GCA_003669575.1 Planctomycetota bacterium
GTCGGTCATCTCGTCGTGACTTTTTGAAGTGGTCTGCATTCTTGGCAGCGGGCGCAGCTTTGCCTGCAACGGGATTCGCCTCAACCAACGCTCCTCTCTACAAGATCTCCCTCGCTGAATGGTCGCTGCACCGGTCTCTCTTTGCCAAGAAGGTTGAGCACCTCGACTTTGCCAAGATCGCCAAAACGGAATTCGGCATCGAAGCCATTGAATACGTGAATCAGTTCTTCAAGGACAAAGCCAAGGACGAAGCATATCTGAGCGAAATGAAGAAGCGGGCCGAAGACAACGGCGTAAAGAGCCTGCTGATCATGTGCGACGGCGAAGGACATCTGGGCGATGCCGACGAAGCCAAACGAATCCAGGCAGTCGACAATCACAAGAAGTGGATCGACGCCGCGCTCTTCCTCGGCTGTCATTCGATCCGGGTCAACGCTGCCAGCCAGGGGACCTACGAAGAGCAGATCGGACGCGCCGCCGACGGACTGGCCCGACTCACTGAGATCGCGGAGAAGTCGAACCTCAGCGTGATCGTCGAGAACCACGGCGGCCTCTCCTCCAACGGGGCCTGGCTGTCGAGCGTGATGAAAAAGGTCAATCATCCCCACTGCGGCACCTTGCCCGACTTCGGAAACTTCCGCGTCAGCCTCACGGAGATGTACGACCGCTACAAAGGCGTCGAGGAATTGATGCCATTCGCCCATGCTGTCAGCGCGAAGTCACACGAATTTGATGAGCAAGGAAACGAAAAGGACACGGACTACCGCAAGATGATGAAGATCGTCATCGATGCCGGTTATCGCGGGTTTGTGGGAATTGAATACGAAGGGAAGAATCCCGACGAGTACGCTGGCATCCGGGCCACCCAGAAGCTGCTCGAAACGGTTCGCGGTGAGATGGAAAAGAAGGTCTGAGATCAGTCTCTTTTGATTCTGGGCATGTCAAACAAGGCGAGGTGTCTGACACCTCGCCTTGGCCTTCATAAAGGAAACAACAAAATGCAGCCCGGAAACATCGTCGCAGCGGCTGGCCGTATGCAGGAGGCCATGGAACAGTTGCAGATCAAGTGGGGTGCAACCCGCGACCACTGGAACGATAGCATGGCCGAACGGTTCGAGGACCAGCGAATCCGCCCGATGCTGGAACAGATTAACACGGCATTACCCGCACTGTCCCAGATGGCTCAGGCGTTGCAACAAGCTTTGATTCAATGCGGTGAGCCGGGCGAACGCGCGGGGCTGTAGGCGACGCGGACTCACTCCGCGCAAGTCTGGCCCCAGACATCATTCCGCGATCACAGCTCTGTTGGAGCTTCGCACTCCCGGGTGAGTGTCCACTCAAGCGGAAGCTGTCTTCTGCCCCGCCAGAATCGCAGCTATAAATCCCAGCAGGTCATACTGTTCGCGACAGACCTGCTTCCAGATGTCGAGTCGACCCGCCTTCTGACAGAGTTCGGCGAATGACACGCGGGCATCGGTATTCAGATTTGCCAGATACTTCGCCGCCAAGGTCACTGCGGGCTCCAGCTGGTTCGACCGCATCAACAGGTCAACCAGCACATAGGCCAGGAAAGGCTTGTCTGCCTCGTCGGCCTCCTGATCGAGGCGATCCTGGAAATACTGCAGCGCATCCGCACGCCCCTTGTCGAGAAGTACGCGGAAGAACTTCGCATGAGCGGCATAGAAGTCGTCAAACGGCGGCTCGCCGCCGTACTGCAACTGCGGATCGAGGTGGCTGCCGTATTCGGCCAGCTGCAATGCCATTTCGAGTTCTTCGGCGGGTGGCTCAATCGTGCGGGCAAACCGAACAACCGAGTTCAGATGCGACACATCGATGTGGTAGTTACCGCCCTCAAAGAGCCAGTCGCGGCCAGTCATCAATTCCCGCAATGAACCGCCAGGAGGAAGGAAGGCCATGCGTTTCTGGACGCTGCTCTGAACACTCTCGCGCAGATCCTCATACAAGCTGCGAACCATGACTTTGGCGCAGGCCTGCCGCTGCTCGGGCGAGAGGTTTGCCGTCGCCTGATCGAACGCGGTGATCGTACTGCAGGTGCCGTGTGCCTTGAGCATCATCTGGATGCCCTTGACCGGGTTCACGCCCTGATAGAGGGCGATCTGCAAAATCTCGTCGACCTTGGAGTATTCCAGAGTGTTGGGCAGGGCATCGATCGCGTCTGCGACGGGCTGTGGCTCGCGGATCACCTGATAGTACATCCACGCGGCGGGTAGATCACCATCCTTCAGAAACAACTCACCCGCTTCCCGGGCTGCCGCGATGTAAGCCTCTTCCACTGTTTTACGCAAGGAATCGGGCACATCGCTCAATGATGCGGGTTTGATGAGCGGCAGCCCCAGCTCATATTTCCGCTGCATTAACCGCGAATCAAACAGCTTGTGATAGTCCTTATCGGTTTTCAGCTGGGTCGCCAATCGCTCAAACAGAGCCTTCGCGTCGCCCGCCGGGACCTGTTGAAGTTCATCAAAGATTTGCATTGTGCTTGGTTCCTGAATGTCTTCCCACTTTAGCATAAGCCCCCCCCGGGATCATCTCTCGGGACCATGAGTCATTTCGATGCCTCGCGACGATTCAAAATCGATTCCACACGCCAGCCACGGTCAAATCAACTCATTGACCACGTTCATGTGTAAGCCTACAATGAAGGTGTCGTTTAGCCTGATCACTGTTTAACAAACAATCCGTCGAGCTTCAGTAGACGCCCGCGGCGGTTTTTGACTTGTGCCATCCCCAAACTGTTCTTTCAGTTTCTTCAACGAGGGAGGTGAGTCCAGCAGCAATTTTCGAATTGCCAATTCCAAATCAGTACTCACCGTAAGATGAGTTATCTGATCGACGAGAAATATTTCGGAGAACAGACTTATGGTGGATCACAAAGCAGTCAGAGCGATCTTGCAGACTCAACTGGACGAACTCCTGGCACGAGCCCAGGAAATCGATGGGGCACTTTGCACCCCGGGCAGTCGTGACTGGGAAGAGAACGCCATCGAATCAGAGGACGATGAAGTCCTGACTTCGCTCAGCGACACAACTCGTGGCGAGATCGCCGAAGTTCAATTGGCCATCCATCTGATTGACACTGGTCGTTACGGCAAATGCACCATCTGCCACAAAGCCATCTTGCCGGAACGACTGGCGGCGATTCCCTATGCAAACCGGTGTATTGATTGCGCATGAACTCATCGGTATTTCAAAGTCTCTGAAGAACTCTTCCCGGTGAACTCCCGGACAATCCGCTTGTGACGTATCATCGATAACGCCTCTGAAATGAGCACCTATCGAGATCGCCGAGGACGCGGGAGTGATCGCTGTGAGACAGATCTGGTTTCTGCTCGTTTTCGGACTGCTGTGTCTCGACTCGCCAATATCTGGACAGCAACCCGAGGCTTTCAATGGAGCTTTTCCTGCTCCGTTCGATACGGAACCAGAGTCCGCCGGACAGCCATTACCCGCCGATGAGGCGGCGAAGCAGTTTCAGGTCCCCCCCGGATTTGGCGTGCAGGTTTTTGCGGCTGAGCCAGATGTCCGTAACCCGATCGCAATGACATGGGACGGGCGAGGACGATTGTGGGTGGCCGAGAACTATACCTACGCTGACCGCAAGACAACGTTCGATTTCAGCCTGCGTGACCGCGTGCTGATCTTTGAAGACACCGACCATGACGGGCGTTTTGACGAGCGCGCAGTGTTTACGGACGAAGTTCAACTCCTGACCAGTGTCGAGGTCGGTCGCGGCGGGGTCTGGTTAATGACACCACCCCAGCTGATCTTCATTCCCGACAGAGACCGGGACGACCGCCCTGATGGTGAGCCAGTCGTGGTACTCGACGGGTTCACTCCCTCGCGGGACAGCTACCATACGTTTGCCAACGGATTGAGATGGGGGCCCGACGGGTGGCTGTATGGGCGGTGCGGTGCCAGCAGCCCCGGACGAGTAGGTGTCCCGGGAACACCGGACGAGCAGCGGATCCCCTTGAATGGCGGCATCTGGCGCTTTCATCCGACGACGAAAGCCTTTGAGGTTCTCTGTCACGGCACGACGAACCCATGGGGGCTCGACTGGAACTCGAACGGTGAAGGTTTCTTCGTCAATACGGTGAATGGACATCTGTGGCAGGTGATCCCAGGGGCTCATTACAAGCGCCCGCACAGCGAGGATCCCAACCCGTATGTCTACGAAATGATCGACACCCACGCCGATCATTACCACTGGGACACGGGAAAGGACTGGACCGACTCCCGCAATCCGGTCGGTGAACATGATCGCCGGGGTGGCGGGCACGCGCACAGCGGGTGCCTGATCTATAACGGCGGTAACTGGCCGCCGCAGTACGATGACAAGCTGTTGACGCTGAACTTTCACGGACGTCGCGTGAATGTCGAACGCCTTGAACCGCAAGGTGCCGGGAATGTCGCCCGGCACGAGCCCGACATTCTGAAGGCTGGCGACCCATGGTTCCGCGGGATCGATCTTTCGAGCGGTCCTGACGGAAGTGTGTTCATCCTCGACTGGAGCGACACGGGCGAGTGCCACGACTCGACCGGCATTCATCGGTCTTCCGGGAGGATCTACAAGGTCACCCACGGGACGCCAGAACCTGCGACCTCCGTAGACATGCACCGGCTGTCCAATGCGGAGCTGATTCAGCAGCATCGCCATAAAAACGCAGAGGGTCGTACGAATCAGTGGTTCATTCGCCAGGCTCGGCAGGAGTTGCTCAGCCGCGAAGAGCAGCTGAGACGAGACCCAGACGAACTGGAGCGAGTCACCGTGGCCTTATTCGAGGACCAGTCTGGGGATGACTCTCGACTGGAGCGAATTCAAACACTGCGGGGGCTCAGCCCACTGTCGCAGGAACAGATCGAACGGCTACTCCACCAAACAACGACGGACCAGGGGGAACACGTCAGTCCTCGCAACTCGGCCCTGCGAGTGATTGCCATTCAGGAACTCGTTGCAAGGGCGCCTCTCGACACGATTCTCGGAAGCCGCCCGGTGTCGGATTTAGCTCCCGAGAGCAAAGCAATCGAACGGTTGATCCAGCTGGCCCACGCGGAGACGGGCGGTGCCGAGCTCTTGGCGCTGGCATCAGCTCTGCAACGCCTGCCGGTAAACCGGCGTGTCGAGATCGCACAAGGGATTTCCAGACACGATGAATACTCCGATGATCACAATCTGCCTTTAATGGTCTGGTATGGCTTGATACCGGTCGCCAGTGTCAATCCGCACAGTTTGGCAGAGTTCGCCGTTCAATGCCCCTTTCCCACAACGCGGCGGCTGATTGCCAGACGGCTGGCGGAGATGATCGACTCACAGCCAGCGGCCATCGACAGGCTGCTCGCTCTCGCTGCCTCCATGGATGCGTCTCCGACTCGCGACGGGTTGATTCGCGATATCCTGCGCGGCATGGAAGAAGCATTCACTGGACGGCATAAGCTCGCAGCGCCTGCTCACTGGACTGAGTTCTCAGAATTCGCCGCCAGTTCACGTGACTCGAAGATCACTGAAGCGATCCGCAATCTGAATCTGCTTTTCGGAGATGGACGAGCCCTGGATGAGGTCAGGCAGACCATCCGCGATCACAATGCCCCCATGGCCCAGCGGAAAGCCGCTCTGGCCACGTTGATCTCCTTAAAGCCCGCCGA
>QWOR01000287.1 GCA_003669575.1 Planctomycetota bacterium
CCCGACATCTTGAAAGCTGGCGACCCATGGTTCCGCGGGATCGATCTTTCGAGTGGCCCCGATGGCAGCGTGTTCATTCTCGACTGGAGCGACACGGGCGAGTGCCACGACTCGACCGGCATTCATCGGTCTTCCGGGCGGATCTATAAGGTCACTCACGGGACGCCAGAATCTGCAACCTCTGTAGACATGCACCAGCTGTCGAATGCGGAGCTGATTCAGCAGCATCGCCATAAAAACACCGAGGGACGTACGAATCAGTGGTTCATCCGTCAGGCTCGTCAGGAGTTGCTCAGCCGCGAAGAGCAGCTGAGACGAGACCCGGACGAATTGGAGCGAGTCACCGCGGCCTTATTCGAGGACCAGCCTGGGGACGATTCCCGACTGGAACGAATTCAAACCCTGCGTGGGCTCAGCCCACTGTCGCAGGAACAGATCGAACGGCTACTCCACCAAACAGCGACGGACCAGGGGGAACACGTCAGTCCTCGCGACTCAGCCCTGCGAGTGATCGCCATTCAGGAACTCGTTGCGAGGTCGCCTCTCGACACGATTCTCGGAAGTCGTCCGGTGTCGGATGTTGCTCCCGAGATCAAAGCCATCGACCGGTTGATCCAGCTGGCCCACGCGGAGACGGGCGGTGCCGAGCTCCTGGCGCTGGCATCAGCTCTGCAACGTCTGCCGGTGAACCGGCGAGTCGAGATCGCACAAGGGATTTCCAGGCACGATGAATACGCTGATGATCACAATCTGCCTTTAATGGTCTGGTATGGCTTGATGCCGGTCGCCAGTGTCAATCCGCACAGTTTGGCAGAGTTCGCCGTTCAATGCCCGTTCCCCACAACGCGGCGGCTGATTGCCAGACGGCAGGCGGAGATGATTGACTCACAGCCAGCGGCTATCGATAGTCTGCTCTCTCTCGCTGCTTCCATGGATGCGTCGCCGACTCGCGACGGGCTGGTGAGCGATATCCTGCGCGGCATGGAAGATGCATTCACGGGACGGCATAAGCTCGCAGCGCCTACTCACTGGACCAAGTTCTCAGAAGTCGCCGCCAGTTCTCGCGACGTGAGCATCCACGATGCGATCCGCAATCTGAATCTGCTTTTCGGAGATGGACGAGCCCTGGATGAGGTCAGGCAGACCATCCGCGATCACAATGCCCCCATGGCCCAGCGGAAAGCCGCTCTGGCCACGTTGATCTCCTTAAAGCCCGCCGACCTCCGAGCCATCTGCGAGGAGGCCCTGTCGGTTCGATCGCTCAACACGATCGCCATCACGGGGCTGGCAGGGATTGACGACCCTCAACTGGCCCAGCGACTGGCACGCAGCTATCGCACGTTTTATCCGGTTGAGCGAGCCGCACTGATTGATGTCCTCGCCTCGCGGCCGAACTTCTCCGAAGCGCTGCTGCACGAGATCCGCGACCGCAAGATTCCCCGCACTGACTTGACCCCGCTGCACGCCCGCCAGATCCGCAGCTTTGAGAACGCCGCACTCACTAAACTTCTGACCGATGTCTGGGGCGAGTTCAGGGATTCTCCGCAGGACAAGGTCGAACTGATTCAGCGTCTGAAGCAACAACTGACCCCGGATGTCCTCGCAGCTGCCGACACAGGGCAGGGGCGCCTGCTGTTCATCAAGACCTGCGCGGGCTGCCACCGGCTGTATGGCCACGGTGAGTCGATTGGTCCCGACCTGACGGGAGCAGGGCGAAACAACCTCGACTACCTGCTGCTGAACATGGTCGACCCCAGCGCGACTGTGGGGGCGGAGTACCGCTTGTCGATCATCGTCTTAAAGGACGGGCGCGTGCTGAATGGAATCGTCAGCACGCGCAATGACCAGACCCTCACACTGCAGACGGCCAAAGAACGAACCGTGCTCGAGCTGAAAGACATCGAGGAAGTCAAAACCCCAGACAAGTCGCTGATGCCGGATGGCCAGTTGCAGACTCTGACGACGGACCAGATCCGTGATCTGGTCGGGTATCTCATGCACCCGGTTCAGGTACCACTGCCGTCACAACTCCCAGACTGACGCAGAAGATCATTCGAGCGTATACTGTCTTTCGATGTGATTGACTGCCCCAAGGGAGTGCCCGCGCGTGTCGTTGATGGATGGATTGACGCTGAGCCAGCAGACAGCTGTCCAGCACGTCGACGGACCATTGCTGGTACTCGCCGGACCGGGGTCGGGCAAGACGCGCGTCGTGACACGGCGAGTGGCCCATCTGGTGGAGCGTGGAGTCCCGCCACGTCACATTCTCGCAATCACGTTCACGAACAAAGCCTCGCAGGAGATGGCCGAACGGGTGCATCACCTGCTCCCCGACTGCCGCGTGCGTGTGTCGACGTTTCACCGGTTCTGCGCAAGCATCCTGCGGCAGCATGCCGGAATCGTCGGCCTGCAGCCGAACTACTCGATCCTCGACACCGGTGACCAACGGTCGATCCTGCGCGAGGTGATGAACGAACTCGACTTTGACCTCACCCACTTCACGCCCGACAAAATCGCGTGGCGGATCTCCCAGCTGAAGAACGATCTCGTTTCGTCCGAGGACTACGCCCTGCGGATGGCGGAGTGTCCGGGTGATCTGTGGGAGACCGTGACCGCCCGCATCTACCCGGCGTACCAGAAGCGGATGCTGGAGGCGAATTCGGTCGACTTCGACGACCTGCTGATTCATGTGGCCCGGATGCTGGCTGAGCATGACGAACTGCGGCAGAGCCTCGACCAGCAGTTCCGCTACATCATGGTCGACGAGTACCAGGACACGAACGCCGCACAGTACCAGATCGTGCTGGCCCTCTCACAACGGTTTCCAAACCTGTGCGTGACCGGCGACCCCGATCAGTCGATCTACGGCTGGCGCGGGGCCCGCATCGCGAATATCCTGCGGTTTGAACAAGATTACCCGCAAGCGAAAGTGATTCGCCTCGAAGAGAACTTCCGCAGCTCCCCGGAGATCCTGTCGGCGGCTGATTCGCTGATCGCCAACAATTCGCAGCGTAAAGAGAAGCATCTGATCGCAACCCAGCCCAGCGGGCCAGCAGTGAAATCGCTGTTGTTTGAGAATGGCAACGACGAGGCCGATGGCATTGCCACTCGGATTCAGGCTGCCGTGGAGGCGGGACGCTGGCGGCCCTCTGATGTGGCGATCTTCTATCGTACGAACGCTCTGTCTCGACAGGTCGAAATGGCCCTGCAGCGAGTGCGGCTGCCCTACCAGATCGCGGCAGGGGTCGCGTTCTACGAACGAGCGGAGATCAAGGACGCGATTGCATACCTGCGGCTCATCGCGAATCCGAACGACCGGGCTGCGTTTATTCGGGTGGTCAACAAGCCGCTGCGAGGGTTGGGAGAAACGTCTCGCAAACGACTGTTGGAGTGGGCCGATCAACAAGGGCTGACGCCGTTGGAGGCATGTCTCCGCGCGAAGGAAGTCACTCCGAAACTCGGGGCCAAGGCGGCCTTTGGATTCAAACTGTTTGCCGAGTTGATTCAGCGTTGCTCGCTGGCCGACTCGGGCTCGGTGTCGGAGCTGCTTGAAACCATTCTCGACAAAAGTTTTTATCGAGGTAGTCTCGCATCTAATGCCCAGGAAGACGACATCGAGCGTCTGCAGAACCTCGACGAACTCGTCACAGCTGCCAAACAGTACGACGAAGGAGCGGGTGACACGAAGAGCCTGTCGGGGTTCCTCGAACAGGTCTCGCTCGTCAGCGATACCGACTCGCTCGATTCATCCGCAGGCAGCGTGACGCTTATGACGCTGCACGCCGCCAAGGGTCTCGAGTTCCCCGTCGTGTTTATCCTCGGCCTGGAAGAGGGACTGCTGCCGCATGAGCGAGCTGTCCGGGAAGGCGACCGCCATGCGATCGAAGAAGAACGTCGTCTGCTGTTCGTGGGAATGACTCGGGCCAAGCGCGAGCTACTCCTGACTCTGACAGCTGTGCGGGCTCTGCGGGGTCGATTACTGACTTCGATCCCCAGCTTGTTCCTGTCCGAGTTTCCACACGATCAGGAACTGCAGGAGACTGTCTATGGAGTCGGCCAGCGATTCAAGGCTCCGGTCTGGGACCCGGACGACGACACGATCGATGTCTCTGCCGATCTCGATGAGGAAGAAGAAGATTCCGGACCTTCTGTGTCGATGACTCCCAAGCCCACAACCAAGGTGATCGAGCCGCCCCACGACAGCTCTTCAAGCAAAACCAACATCGGCCACACGAAGCCAGCCTCTCGCAAGTCGTCAGTCTTTTCCAACCCGCTCCTCACAACCGCGGCGAGTTTGCTCGACGGGAAGAAAGAGCCCGTCGTCGCACCGATCGGTTTCCAGATCGGGATGCAGGTCCGTCATCCCCGCTACGGTGTCGGGCAGGTACTCACCGTCGGCCATATCGCTTCGCGTCGAACTGTGACGGTGGCTTTTGATGAAGACGGCCGGATTGAGACCTTCGTCGCTGCCAAGTGCCCACTGCAGCCGATCGGCCACGACACCGAATAGGTCGTACTCCATACCAACTTCTGAAGTGGCGTGGTTGAACATCTCTCCACAATCCAAGAGTATTCGCTGACATACTGTTCCGTTCGAGTTGCCCGACTGGCATTCTCGCTCGATCTCTTTTGAGCACATTATGGATTCCGATCTTTTCCTTGTATCTCGTGCGGAAGACTCTGCGTGCCAACCCGCAATCCGTCTCCGCGGCGGAAAGATCACGATCGGTCGCACGCCTCAGTGTCACATCTTCCTGCCCGACCCCACGGTCTCACGCCAGCATGCCGTCCTCAGCGTCACTGCGGATCGTGTCACGCTGACCGACCTCAAGAGTCGCAATGGGACCTGGGTCGATGAACAGCGGATCGAAAGCACAACATTAAAGAAAGGGCAGGAAATTCGCTTCGGGGACACCGTGTTCGTACTCTCTGGCGACCCCAATAAAGAGAGTGCGATGGAGCTGGATCTAGCGACAGATGTCTCACGTACGATTCGCAAAACGATTAACCCCGCCGAATCACTTAAACCACGACAGCTCGAAGTTCTGAGCTGGTTGATCCAGGGAATGAATGAAAAGGAGGTCGCGGCCCAGCTGGGGATCTCCCGCGAGACTGTCCACAATCACATCCGGAGAATCTACGCGGCATATAACGTCCACTCACGAGTCGAGTTGTTGCTCAAGGTCAATCCGATGAAGGGGATCAAGTTGACCCTGTCTCGCCCGGATGAATAAACCGATGTGGGGAAGTTACGGCAGCAGTTCAATCCCGAACTTCTTCACAACGATGGCAAAGAGCCAGAAGCAGACCACCGTGATCACCACGCTGGCCGCCATCGTGCCCCAGAACCCCCAACGTGGGAGCAGACTGGGAAAGGCCAGAAACATCGGCAACGTGGGGACCACATACCAGAACGTGTACCACGCGTGATTCGCGATCTTCTGGTCTGGCTGTTTTTCGACATAGAGCCATGTCAGCGAAAACAGCGTGACCAGCGGCAACGCCGCGATGAAGCCCCCAAGCTTGTCGTTCCGTTTGGCCAGTTCCGAGATCAACACCACCATCGCGGCGGTCAGTGTGTACTTGGTGAGGATCCAGGCCATTGTCGTACGCTTTCACGAGAGTGATGCCAGTCAGACTCAGGTCCCGTAACTACCCCAGCTCACGGCCCGTAATCAGCTTGTACGCCGCGCCCTCATTCTGTGTCGGTCGTTCTGGGCGTCCCTTATGCAAATAGGTCAGTTGCATGTTGTCGAGACCGAGCAGATAGAGCACCGTCGCATGCAGATCGTGAACGTGCAGACGGTTTTCGATGGCATGGAAACCCAGATCATCGGTCGAACCGATTGTCTGGCCCCCCTGGACTCCGCCGCCCGCCATCCACATCGTAAAGCCCGTCGGGTTGTGGTCGCGGCCATCGCCTTTTTCACTCATTGGCGTCCGGCCAAACTCTCCGCCCCAGATGACGAGCGTGGAATCGAGCAGGCCGCGCCGCTTGAGATCCTTTAGTAACCCCGCAACCGGCTTGTCAGAGCTGGCGAACTGTTCGGTATGGTTCTTCTCAATCCCGGTGTGGGCGTCCCACTTACTCCCGGCTCCGTGCCACAGCTGAATAAACCGCACTCCGCGCTCCACCAGCCGACGCGACAGCAGGCACATGCGACCGAACGTCTCCGTGCGCTTCTCGTCGAGGCCGTATAGCTGTTGTGTCTCCGCGGTCTCGACCGCAAAGTTCACTGCCTCGGGAGCATGTGCCTGCATCCGGAATGCCAGTTCATAGGAGCCGATGCGGGCATCGAGTTCTGACTGGAACCGGCGGGGCAGGGCGTGCTCCTGATTCATCGAGTTCAGCAGTTCCAGTTTGGCCCGCTGGGCCTCTTCAGTCACGCCCTTTGGCGTTTTGAGATTCCGGATCGGCTCCTGACCAAACTCCAGCCGCGTCCCCTGGTACACCGCGGGCATGAACCCCGCACTCCAGTTGCGAGGTCCGTTAATGGTTGGCGTGTTCGAGTCGGTCATCACGACGAACGAGGGAAGGTTCTCATTCTCTGTCCCGAGCCCATACGTCACCCACGAACCGAGGCACGGCCGTCCGGCGATCGGCGAGCCCGTGTTCATCTGGCACACGCCGCCCGAGTGATTGATTGCATTCGTCCAGCACGACCGAATCACCGCGATGTCGTCAACGCACTGAGCGGTATAGGGCAACCAGTCACTGACCCAGGTCCCCGCCTCACCGTATTGCTTCCACTGGCGTCGCGATTCCAGCAACGGGGCGTTGGCCTCGCCCATCGCGGTGATGACTTTCTTGTACCCTGATGGCAGTGGCTTACCCGCCAGTTCATTGAGCTTCGGCTTCGGATCGAAGCTGTCTATCTGGCTGGGTCCCCCCTCCATGAACAGGTAGATCACGCTCTTCGCCCGAGCCACAGCTTGGGACAAACGAGCGGCGAACGGCGAGCCTTCCCCGCCCAGCAACGGTCGATCGCATCCCAACATCCCCGCCAGTGCCACGGCCCCAAATCCGGCACCGCCGCGCAAAAGTGCCTCGCGGCGAGTCTGAGGGGGAGGAGCAAACTGCGACATATCGATCACCTGGAAAAGCGGATCAAATCGCCCACGACCAGCCTAACGTCTTAATCCGCAGTATGACAGATGGGCAGGGTGGAGGAAACATTCGTTCAGAGAGTGATCGGGTCACCGAGGACCAGGAGCACGCATTCGGCGAAGCTGGCCCCCGACTGCCCCCTGAAAACTCACGACTGACAACTCCTCACAAGGCATCCTTTCTTTTCTCCCCTCAACTCTTCACCATGTACCCGCCGCTCCAGCCTATTTCTTCAGGAGTTGTTGATGTCAGAGCAAGATGTTCTGCGCGCCCAGTCGGCCGAGTCACCGACTCGGCCCACCCATGTTCGGTATTACGTGCTCAGCACAGCTTTCGTGGCCTCGGTCTTGCTTTACCTGCACCGCTTCACGATGACTTATGCGGAGCAATATGTCCGCGAAGATCTCGGGCTCAGCGTCTCGCAGCTCAGCTGGTGCTACTCGGCGTTCTTCTTCGCGTATGCACTGGGGCAGGTCCCTTCAGGATGGCTGTCCAGCCAGTACGGCTCGCGGATCATGCTGACAATTTACATTCTTGTCTGGTCGGGCTTCACTGCGTCGATGGGAGTCGTGACCGGGTTCGTCGGTCTATTCCTCGTCCGCGCAGCTGCGGGATTGGGGCAGGCAGGTGCGTATCCGACGTGTGCCGCCGTGGTGGGGAAGTGGGCTCCGTTCAGCGTGCGGGCCTTTGTGAGCAGCGTGATCGCCCTAGGTGGTCGCGTCGGGGGAGCGATTGCCCCGAAGGTGACATCGTTCCTGATTGTTGCACTCGTCCCGTGTCTGCTCGTCGAATCCTCGACCATGCAGCCCAGGGACCTGCTGCAACCCGCCTATCTCGCCGAACAGCTCGACTTGAGTGCGGCCCCCCTGGAGAAGCCCTCCGAAGAACTGCTCGCCCAGCAGTTACTTGCTAAGAAAATCCGCGAAGGTCTCTCGCCAGAAGTCCAGGGAACGCTGCCCCTTCTCAGTGAAGCCTACGTTCAAGCCCAGGAGACCGCCCCAGCCAAGCCTCGCCAATTCGGTGACAAGCCGCTGCCCAAACCACTCCCGGCGAATGACGAGACCGAGGCATTTGTGAAAGGACTGAACGCTGTCATTGCGGGTCCGATCCTCCTGAACGAGACGGATGCGAAAACACTCCCCGTTGAGCGGGAAGGAAAACGGCTCTGGCAAGCGGGCGACCTGTCCGATCCCCAGCGGGCCCGGCTGAACCGGCTCCTGCTGGAAGCTGGTTTCCCGTCCGCGGTTCGTAAGGTTTATGGCGGTGGATGGCGACAAGTCATGTTCATCCTCGGCAGTCTCGGGATGATCGCTGCTGTCGCCTGGATGTTTCTCGTCCGTAACGTGCCGCAGGAGCATCCGTGGGTGAATCGCCAGGAATGCGAATTGATTGCCGTGGGACAGCCGGTCTCCAGCAACACTACTGGTATCCGAACGAAGCTCCCGTGGGGGCGTATGTTGAGCAGCGTCAGTTTGTGGAATCTGAGCGCGTCGCAGCTGGGCACCAATATCGGCTGGGCGTTTCTGGTGACCTGGCTGCCGCGGTATTTGCGGGAGGTCCATCATGTGCCGTTTGAAGAACGAAGCATGATGGCCTCGGTCCCGCTCTGGGTCGGCTGGTTCGGCATGCTGTCTGGTGGCTGGTCGACTGATCGCCTGACACAGGCCCTCGGACTGCGTATCGGCCGATCATGGCCCATCGGTCTCAGCCGTTTTGTCGGAGCTGCCGCGTTTCTGGCGATGCTGACTCACCCCAATGCGTGGACGGCAACGATTCTCTTCGCCGTCGTGGCCTTTACCACGGACTTTGGAGCCTCGCCGATGTGGGCGTACAGCCAGGATGTCGGGGGCCAGCACACAGCTGCGGTGCTCGGCTGGGCCAACATGTGGGGGAACTTCGGTGCGGCTCTTTCCCCGCTGCTGGTGAACTACCTGCTCGGTGAAAACCAGGACAACTGGGATATGGCTTTTGCAGCGTGTGGCATCGCGTTTATCGTCTCTGGTGTCGCCGGGATGTTCATCGACGCTACCAAGAAAATTGACCCGGATGAGGACCTGTAGCGTCTGATCGCTGCGGATCGTTTTCTCAGGCAGGGTCTGAGGATTTCGCATCCTCTACTCCTCGTTCGCAATTGCGCGTCGCGACATTGTTACATGATGGCCTGACAGCAGGGGATGAACTCTGCCATGGCGTGACTGCTGCTATTCCCAATGCAGGAGGCTGCAGGGCATCCTGCAAACGACAGCTCCGCAGGCGTAGCGTCCGTGGCCGTTCAAAGGTCAACAAAAAAAGCCGCGTGGAGAGTTCTCCACGCGGCTCAGAATCGTTGGGCCATCTGTTCGATGACCTGACTCAGCACTAGGAAGCTGGGGTTTCGGTCGATTCTTCTCCGCCGCCGTCCTGGTTCATGGAGAACAGAGGACCGGCACCGTCGCCCATACCACCCTTGAGCTCGCGTGGACCACTCGGGGCAGTGGCACCACCAGCAGCACCGCCGGCTGCGGCGGGCTTGATCTCTTCGATCGGAGCGTCGAGCTTGCGGCTGAGGCCGATCTTGCGATCAGCGGTATCAACACGCAGAACCTTGACTTCGATCGTATCGCCGACCTTGACCACTTCTTCCGGGTTGGCGACCTTCTGGTCGGACAGCTCGGAGACGTGGAGCAGGCCTTCCAGCTGCTCTTCCAGTTCGACGAAGACACCGAAGTTGGTGATCTTCGTGACCTTGCCGTGGACGATCGTACCCGGGGCATAGCGTTCTGGAATCGGTCCCGACCAGGGGTCCTGATCCATCTGCTTGAGTCCGAGGGCGATACGCTTGCGCTGCTCGTCGACGGAGATCACCTGGCAGGTGATCGAATCACCCTTCTTGAGCATTTCGCTGGCGTGCGAAATCTTGCGAGTCCACGACATGTCGCTGACGTGCAGGAGTCCATCGACCCCTTCTTCCAGCTCGATGAACGCACCGTAGTTGGTGAGGTTGCGGACGGTTCCGGTAACGACCTGGCCAATGGGGTACTTGGCCGTGACGTTGTCCCAGGGATTCGGCTGGGTCTGCTTCATGCCCAGCGAAATTTCCTGCTTTTCGGTGTTGATCCCGAGGACCACAACTTCGACCTGATCACCCGACTTGACCAGTTCACTGGGGTGACTGACTCGCTTGGTCCACGACATTTCGCTGATGTGGACCAGACCTTCGATGCCGTCTTCCAGCTTCACGAAGGCCCCGTAGCTCATGACATTGACCACTTCGCCACGGATACGCGAGCCGACCGGATAACGCTTGTCGATCTCGTCCCAGGGGCTGGGCAGTTTCTGCTTCAGGCCGAGCGCGATCTTTTCCTTTTCGCGATCGATGTGCAGAACCATGACTTCGATTTCGTCGTCGATCTTGACCATCTCGGTCGGGTGACCGATGCGGCTCCAGCTCATGTCGGTGATGTGGAGCAGACCATCGATGCCGCCGAGGTCGACGAACGCACCGAAGTCGGCGATGTTCTTGACCGTTCCCTTGCGGATCTGCTTGACTTCCAGCTCGGACAGGAGCTTCTTCTTCATGTCCGTACGGACGTCTTCGATCAGCTTACGGCGAGAGACGACGACGTTCTTGCGGGTCTCGTCGATCTTCAGGATCACGCACTCGACCGAGCGGCCCATGTAGTCGCCGATGTCCGAAGGACGGCGGATGTCGACCTGGCTGGCGGGGAGGAACAGGTTCACGCCCTGAGCGCCCGGACCAGCGGGACCACGTGCGATGTTGACCAGCAGACCGCCCTTGATCTTGCGGACGACCGTACCTTCAACGCGATCGTTTTCTTTGAAGTTCGCAACGAACCAGACCCAGTCGCGGGCACGGTCGGCTTTCCGCTTGGAGAGTAGAACGAGGCCGAAATCGTCCTCAACTTCTTCCAGCAGAACTTCGATTTCTTCGCCAGGCTGAGGAACCTGTTCATCGGGTCCCCATTCGGAGAGATGAACAATGCCTTCGCTCTTGTATCCAATATCGACAAGAACCTCTTCGCCTTCGATGCGAAGAACAGTTCCCTTCACCAGTTGATTGACATCAAATTCACTCGCGTTGCTATAAAGATTGTCAGCGAGTTCTTCAGCTTCGGAAATTTCCCGGAGTGCGGCACCCATCGTGAGTTCGAGTTCTGCGTCATCGACGAGAAACTCCCGCATCAAATTACGATCGACCATTGAGAGACCTTGGATTCTGTTACGCCTGGAGAACGGACCGCCCGAACTCACCAGCTGGTTGTCAGACTGACTCCAATACGTTTTGCTGCAAAGAGTTGCGCAAATCCCGGACCCACATCCTGACATTCAGGACGCAAAAAAGACCCGTCTTGAGGGCAGTCGAATCGGTGGAAGCTAGCGAAACAGTGTCTCTTTGTCCAGACATCCACCCGTTTGAATGAGTGATATCGGCATGGGGCGACGAGACTGATCTGTCGAATTCAACTGGATTTACGACTGAGACTTATCCAGGAAGAGCATTCGCAGCTCATGCAGACCGCGCTCAATCATCTGCGCTTCGTGCCCGGTCAGATTCCCTTTTGTCTTCGTCTCCAGAATCGCCAGCAAGTCAATGAAATGGCGAGCTATCGGGAGCCGCACCTCTGTATTTCCCTGAGGATCGGGAATTAACCCCAGTGCGAGCAAGGCCTGGCTGCTGAGCAGCTGGACCAGAATCTCAAACCGTGCGGGCGGAATCTCAGGGGTTTCTGGAGCAGCGTCAGACATGATCGATGACTTCCCATTCAAAAGAGGGTCTCGTGAACCCTCATCCTATTCCTGCCATAAATGAATGCAACCGGAGAGATGCGAGAGCGGTT
Source organism: Planctomycetota bacterium (assembly GCA_003669575.1). GTDB lineage: Bacteria > Planctomycetota > Planctomycetia > Planctomycetales > Planctomycetaceae > TH-plancto1. The sequence goes on from QWOR01000287.1 coordinate 11,947, forward strand.
TAAGCGACGGGCAGACTTGCCGAAGAATCGGGCAGGAAAGTGTTGTCCGTGGTCGACATTCCTCAAGAAACGCTGGCTATTTCGATCTGCAAAACGATTCAGCGTCTTGGCATGGCGGTTGCTTAACTCCAAATCATCTTCCAGAAATCGCTGAGCGAGTGTTGTATGACTGGGGGTGTGGCCGGATCCGATCCTCGTCGGGTTGGAACCGGGCGAGCGCCCACGCCCCCAGCCATCTTCACTCGCTCTTTTTTTATTGGCTGAGTTCGGAATCACGCAGCTGTACGCTGCTACCGACGACAACGGATTTTCTGTTTAAGACGACTTTGCTCAATTCAACGATCACCTGCCTTTCGGTCGACTGTTGCTTTCCGGAAACATTTTCCGCGCTGCCTCTCACCTGTCTTTTATGACCTAGGCTGGATGAGAGAGATACCAGACTTCCCGAAGTATCACGGGAGAGACGGCAGCTCTGGAGAGCTCGGTATTCGAGCACATGGTTCAAGTTCGCGGGCTGTGGTCACTGTCATGTGACCGCAAACAGAAGAGTGAGAGACATGGCACCCCCACCCAGAAATGTTGCTCCGGCCCCCAACCGCATGGCGAGTTCCCCCAATCGGATGGCGAACCGTCAGGAAAACTCAGCGGAGGAGTTCGAGAAGCTCAAACGCCTGATCCATGGAAAGCTGGTCGACAAGCTCGACATGAATCGCCTCGGCGAGTTGCAGGGAGACTCTCTGCGCCGTGAAATTCGTCTGGTCGTCGAACACCTGTGTGATACCGAAAACCCACTGCTCAACCGATCAGAGCGCGAACGGCTGATCGAAGAAGTTCTCGATGAGACCTTTGGTTTCGGCCCCCTCGAAATCCTGATGAAGGAAGAGGGGATCGCCGACATCATGATCAACGGGCCCAAGAAGGTTTTCGTGGAAAAGTTCGGCCGCATCATCAAGCATGCGGTGACGTTCCGAGACAACGAGCATCTGTTGCAGATTCTCGACCGCATCGTGTCCCGCGTCGGTCGTCGCATCGACGAAACCTCGCCAATGTGCGACGCCCGTCTGCCCGATGGATCGCGCCTGAACGCCATCATTCCGCCGCTGGCGCTCGATGGTCCGGCGATTACCATTCGAAAATTCGGTTCCAAGCCACTGGCCTTGGAAGACCTGCTGAACTTCGGGGCCTTCACGCCCGAGATGGTGATGCTGCTGGAAGGGGCCATCAAGGCCCGTATCAACATCATCATCAGCGGCGGTACCGGTTCCGGTAAGACGACACTGCTGAACACGTTGTCGAGCTTCATCCAGCCCGACCATCGTGTCATCACGATCGAAGACGCCGCCGAACTCCAGCTGCAGCAGGACCACGTACTGCGACTGGAAACACGTCCTGCCAACATCGAAGGCAAGGGGCGAATCACTGCCACCGATCTGGTGAAGAACGCCCTGCGTATGCGTCCCGACCGCGTGATCATCGGAGAATGTCGCGGACCAGAAACGCTCGACATGCTCCAGGCCATGAACACCGGACACGATGGATCGCTGACCACCGTCCACGCCAACAACCCACGTGACGCCGTCGCCCGTATCGAAACGATGATCACGATGGGAGGGGCGGACCTGCCCCTCAAGGCGATTCGTCAACAGCTGGCGTCCGCAGTCGATCTGGTGATCCAGGCCAGCCGTTTGCAGGGTGGCCCGCGAAAGATCACCTACATCACCGAAGTCCTGAACATGGAGCAGGACACGATCATCATGCAGGACATCTTCCGCTTCATCCAGGACGGCATCGACGCCGATGGCAAGGCGTACGGCCACTTCGAAGCCACCGGTGTTCGACCATCGTTCATCAATCGACTCGAAGCAGCAGGCGTCCGCCTGCCTCAGAATCTGTTTGCGGCCAGAGCACTGGGCCGTTAACCGGCGTTTCCGTTGCGATTCCACTGTGACCCACATTCGATGCTGAGAGAGCATCCCCTCGTTCCAAACACGTTCAACATTGCTGGGACATCATCATGGACCCGTTACTGATTTCGGGACTCGCATTCGTCGGCGTGACCGGTATGGTCTTCGCGATTGCATCCCTATTCAGCGAGAAGACCAGCAACAACGTGGAGGATCGATTGCTCGTTCTGGCTGGCAAGAAGCAGGCCAACGAAGCTGAACTGACCCGCGACGCGCTGCTGAAAGACGGCCTGGACGGACTGAGCGGTGTGTTCAAGTCGATCGCCGAGCGGTTTGACCTGAAGCTGTTGTTCGCCCAGTCCGACTCTCCGATCACGCCGGAAGTGTTCGTCATGGTCAGCATCGGATGCGGAGTCCTGGGAGGGGTCTTCTGTTTCCTGGTCGCTGCACAGTTCGCGTTCGTACCACTGGCAGCCATTGTCTTCTGCATGGGACCGCTTTTGTGGCTCATGTTCCGTCGGGGACGACGCCTGAAGAAGTTCTCCACCCAGCTCCCGGAAGCTCTGGCACTGATCGCACGAGCCTTGCGTTCGGGCCACAGCCTGGCGTCGGGAATCAAAGTGGTGTGCGACGAGATGCAAGCGCCGATGTCGAAGGAAATGAACATCACCTACGAAGAACAGAACCTGGGTATTCCGCTCGACCAGGCCTTGAAAGGCATGTACAAGCGGGTCCCCAACCTGGACCTGAAGTTCTTCGCCACTGCAGTCGCCATTCAACGTCAGTCGGGTGGTGACCTGGCAGAGATCCTCGACAAGATCTCCAAAGTGACGCGTGAACGTCAGGAACTGCTCGGCCACGTTCAGGCACTGACGGGGGAAGGCCGGATCAGCGGGATCGTGCTGATGGCTCTGCCGATCGCGATCTTCCTGTGCGTTTGGAAGATGAATCCCGATTACGTGATGATCCTCTTCACGGATGAGATGGGTCGCAAGATGGTGGCTGTGGCCATTGCATTGCAGATCCTCGGAGCCTGGTCGATCAAGAAAATCGTTCAGATCAAGATCTGATTCACGGGCCAGTCGGACGAATCCGACACACACGTTCACACCTTCATCAACGGGGACTCTCCCCTCAAGACGATCAGCCAGACAGATCCGATTTCTCGGAACGACCGGAGCCTCTCATGGACACGAAAATCCTGATTCCCCTGGCCATCGCCGGCTCGATTACCACAGGGGTGTGGGCCGTCGCCAACCTCTTCTTTGGCGAGAAGGAGTCGCGGACCTCCGAACGTCTTAAGGAGCTTCAGGACCCACGCCGTCGTCGAGATGGCAAGGCTGATAACAACAGCATGGAGGGGATGCTGAAAGCAGCGGCTCCCACGCTGTCGAAAGCAATTGCCCCTACCAACGAACTGGAACAGAATCAGCTGAAAGTGGACCTCGCCAACGCGGGGTACTCCTCTCCGCATGCTCCGATGATTTTCCTGTCGCTCAAGATGATCTGCATGGTTGTCTTTGCCGTGGTCGGAGGCGGTGTCGGTCTGATCCTCCAGGGGGCAACAACGAACGCCCTCACGACACTGGTGGGCGTCGCGGGACTGGGCTTCTACCTGCCCGTCATCGTCATGCAGGTGTTGATCTCGTACCGCAAGGAAGCCATCTTCCTGTCGATGCCCGACGCACTCGACCTGCTCGTTGTCTGCGTGGAAGCGGGTTTGGGTCTCGATGCCGCCATGCGTCGCGTGAATGAAGAACTCACTGAAACAGCCAAAGAGCTGTGCGAAGAGATGAGTACCTGCAACATGCAGTTGCAGATGGGCCGTCCCCGCCGTGAAGTTCTCCACGATCTGGGAATTCGTACCGGTGTTGATGATGTGAAGACTCTCGTGGCCATCCTGATCCAGGCCGAGCGTTTCGGATCATCGATTGCCACTGCTCTTCGTGTGCAGTCAGAAAGCATGCGAACCAAACGCCGTCAGATGGCGGAAGAGCAAGCCCAGAAAACAGGCGTGAAGATCATCTTCCCGCTGGTGCTGTTCATTTTCCCAGGCATCTTCGTGGTGCTCGTCGGCCCCGCTGCCATCATGGTGGTGCGGCAGATGCTGAACGAAGGCTAAGAGCCAGCGATCACGGGTCGTGAATACGACTCTCCAAATGAGTCCAGTCTCCCCACACCCCCTTGAATCGCGTAAGATACCTCCACGCGGTCACCGAGTCGATTTCCGGCATCGGTGAGCATGGAGGTGCGTGATGGCTAATGTGAGTTCGCAGACGGCAGGTGGATCGAGCGGAACAGCGGCGCCGCCTGAGACGCAGGCACCGCCCACGACGCCCCCCAAGGCCCCCCGCAAATCGGGTTGTGGCTGCATGTTGCCGTTGATTCTTCTCGCGGCAACACTTGGATTCGCTCCACAGATCGTCTCGATGACGAGCCTGCGGAATCAAGTTCCGGGGCTGCTGATTGCGGGATTGCCACCAGGCGTTGTGATCGGCTCTGCCTCTGCAGGGTGGCTGTCTGCCGTTCAGCTGAATGACATCGTCATTCCTGATGATCAGGGGCGTCCCTCGCTGAAGCTCAAGCATCTGACAATCTCGAAATCGGTCTGGGAGCTGGCTCAGTCCCCCGAGGATTTGGGGCGGATAGTCGTCGAGCAGCCGGAACTCAAGCTCTTCACCGATCAAGGCGAGTCTAACTACGATCAGTTACTCAAACGACTCAGCTCGCGGCGAAAGAGCGGGAAGCGATCACTGATCGACCTCGAATTGAACGGAGGCGAGATCACGATTCGCGAAGAAACCCGCCCCAAAGTCGTCGCCAAAGTGGGCGTTAAGGCCCGACAGGTCAGCGAATCGGATACCGCTCCTGCAGCCCCTTCGCTCGATGGCGGTGTGACCGAACCTGAACCACCAGTAGTAGACAACAACTCCCCCGCTGATGCTCCGCTCGAAGCTCCCGCGCCGCAGCCAAAACTCACTCCCACCAATGAGCCGCCGATCGAAGGGCCTCTGCTCGCGATCATTGATCTGCAAAAGGCCGCATTCAAGAGTCAGGCGAGTGGCGAAGAGGAACTTATCGGTGAACTGACCGCGAAACTTCGCGAGCCAGCCGTCGAAGAACCCATGACGGGCGAGCTGCGGTGGAATCTTCCCAACGGAGACACTGCGGGCATTGGTAGCGGGAAACTTAAGCTGGTCGTGCCGTCGCTTCCTCTGGCTGTCCTTTCGCCATGGCTGGCGTCGCTCACCTCCGGGCGTGATATCGCCGGGAATATCTCGATCGATGCCAAGGCGGAGGTCGTTCCATCGGACAAGGACTTACTCCTCGCTGCTCAGATCACTCTGCCACGACTCGATATCACGCTCAGCCCGACCGACAACCAGTCACAGCCGTTCCAGTGGTCCGGCGAGAATCTCCAACTCAACGCTGAAGGTCAGGGGGATCTCGATGGGAAAGAGGTAAAGATCCAGACTGCCCAGCTCCGAACTCCGTTCATGAACGCTGACTTCGGGGGAACGCTTCGAGATCTGGCGAAGACTGCGACATGTGACCTGAATGGAAAGTGCGATCTCAATCCTTCTGTTCTTCTGTCAGCTCTCCCACCGGAGTGGAATGACCGGGTTCAGTTCGAGGGACTGCAACTCGGACAGATCAGGATTGCCGGTGCTCTGCGTGAAGCAACCGAGACGTCAACTCCTCCCACCACTCTCGTCGAAGGGGAACCAGTCCCAACTGTCGTGTCTTCCGTGCAGCCGCTGCGCATTCAGGCAGACGTACAATGGACCGCCGCGAATGTGATGGGGTTCCAGTCGCAAAACGCGCTGATCAATGTCGACTGGTCGGAGAGCGCGCTCGCGATCAATCCCAACCGCATGCCGATCGGCCAAGGGCATTGGGTCGCTTCGCCACGGGTTGAATTCACCCCACAAGGCCGGTTCCTGGTATTCGACGGCGGCCCCATCCTGCAGAACATCAACTTCACGCAGGAAATGAGCAATACATGGCTGCGATACATCTCCCCGATCCTGGGATCGGCGACGAGCATCGACGGACGGTTCTCGCTGTCAGCATCGCCCGCCCGAGTCGCGATGTTCGCCCCCTATTCGGGAGACTTTGAAGGAGTAATCGACATTCACCAGGCTCAAGTCGGGCCGGGTCCGCTGACGCAGCAGATTCTGGATGCGGTGGCCAGCATCCAGACGATGATGGGGCGCCAACCGAACGCCGATTTCCAAGCGATGACGGTCGCCGAGCAGAAGGTGCCGTTCGCATATGCCGAGGGCCGGGTTTACCACAAAGACCTGACCGTCAGCTTCGGCGAAGTCGCTGTTCAGAGTCAGGGTTCAGTCGGACTCGATCAGACGATCAACTTTCAGCTCTCCGTTCCGATCCCCGACAAATGGACGGAGGGCAAACCGGTGCTGGCTGGCCTGCAAGGAGAGACGATTCCATTCCAGATGGGTGGCACCCTCGACCAACCCCAGCTGGATGGCCGGGCACTGGGCGAATTCGGCAAGCGGATCGGGATGAAGAGCATCCCCGGAGTGATTCAGCAAATCATCGAGCGTCAGCAGAAGAAGAAGGCGAATGGGGAGATTCCAGCACGCCAGCGCCGCCTGAAGAAAATCAACGGCATCTTCGATACACCGCCGGAGCAATAGCCACGTCCCTGTCGAGGTTCGCCCTGCCGGAAGCCATCCGGGGACCCGGACAATGCGAAAGATCTGGCCGGCTACTCCCCGTCCGGCTCTTCCAGGTATGTGTACCCGCTGAGGCCGTCCTCATAAAACCGCTCGAAACGGCCAGCCTCTTCGTGAGTGATCCGTTTCTCGCGCACAGCTGTCTCGATCGACACCTGTAACCGGGCCATCAGGTCCTTGCCTTCGAATTGCACATAGTCGAGGACCTCGCTGACGGTTTCACCCTTGAGGATCTGATTGAGGATCACCTCACCGCTCGGGCTCAGGTCGACATGCACGGCGTTCGTATCGCCAAACAGGTTGTGCAGGTCGCCCAGGATCTCCTGGTACGCCCCGATGAGAAACGCCCCCAAGTAATAGTGATGCCCGTCATACGGGTGCAGCATCAGCGTCTTCTTCACGTCGCGCTGATCGATGAAGGCGTCGATCTTGCCATCCGAGTCGCATGTGATGTCGCTAATGATGGCGTGCCGTGTCGGCTGCTCGTTCAACCGGTGAATCGGCATCACCGGAAACAGCTGCTTGATCGCCCAACTGTCGGGGAGCGACTGGAACAGCGAGAAGTTGCCGTAGTAAATGTCGGACAGCATCCGGTCGAGACCGGCGAGTTCCTCCGGCACGTAGTCGACATCCAGCAGGAGCTTGCGGATCTTGTGCATGATCCCGAAGAACAGGTTCTCTGCGACGACCCGCTGATCCAGCGGCAGGTATCCGGCACTGAACAGCGTCGTGGCCGTATCGAGAGCCTGGATCGCGTCATGGTAGGCTTCGAGCAGGTTACGAGCAGTCAGTTCCTGATAAGTGAATGACAGATCGTGGAGCGGTTGTTCGTAGATCTCCGGGATCTCGGCGGGGATCTCCGTCACATCCCCCTGATTCGTCACGCCGAGCGTGCCGAAAACCAGCACGCTGTGAAAGGCGGCCACAGCTCGTCCGCTCTCGGTGATGATATGTGGGTGAGGCACACCGACTTCATCGCAGACGGTCTGAATGTGATACACCACGTCGCTGGCGTATTCCTGCTCCGTGTAATTCATGCTCGATTCGAAGTTCGTCTGCGAACCGTCGTAGTCGATCCCCAGCCCACCGCCCACGTCGAGATACTTGAGTCCCGCCCCTCGTTTCGCCAGATCGGTGTAGACCCGAATTGCTTCGGTCACCGCGTTCTTCACCTGGCGGATGTTGGTAATCTGACTGCCGAGGTGGAAATGCAGCAGCTGGAGGCAATCCGCCATGCCGATTGATTCGAGCTTCTGCAGACACTTGAGCAGTTCGCTGACGGTCAGGCCGAACTTGGACCGATAACCGCCCGACGACTGCCAGCGTCCTGACCCCCGGGTCGCCAGCTTGACCCGCATACCGATCTGGGGCCGAACGCCAACCTTCTCAGCGTACTTGAGTACCAGCTCCAGTTCGGACATCTTCTCGACGACGGGGATGACGTTGCGACCGATCTTCTGGCCGATCATAGCCAGTTCGATGAACTCGTCATCCTTGAATCCATTGCAGATCACTGGCGTCTCGGTGTCGGCCAATGCGATCACCGCCATGAGTTCCGGCTTGCTGCCCGCTTCGAGCCCAAACCCCAGCGGGCGTCCATACTCGATGATCTTCTCGACGACTTCCCGCTGCTGGTTCACCTTGATCGGATAGACGCAGGAGTACTGGCCTTTGTATTCATGCTCTCGGATCGCATGATCGAACACGTCATGAATCGCTTTGAGCCGATCCTTCAAAATTCCGTTGAACCTGACGAGGATCGGCAGGTCGAGACCGCGCTGCACCAACCGGTCGATCAGAGCCTTCAGGTCGAGACTCCGCGCCGGATCGCGGTCGGGATGTACGAAGACGTTGCCATTCTGACCGACCGTAAAGTAACCCTTGCCCCAGCGCGGGACATCATACAGATCACCAGAATCCTCGCTGGTCCAACGGTCAACAGGATCGATCATTCAGGGGGACTCCCGAGCGCAAAAAAGTGACTGACAAGTAAGCCACTCTATCTACGTCCGGAGCGGAATTCAATTTCCTGGTTGCACAGGTCAGCTGGTTTGGATGCGTGTTGCAGGAACTACAACACCAGAAGACGATCCGCCAGCGCGACAATCGCTGCATCCCATACGATCTGACGATCCCGAACCTGCAGGCAAACGGGATACCGATGAACCTGTTGCATGGGAACAGTTATCGGGCTGTCCAGCCACCGTCAACGGTGAGCAGACTCCCAGTCATGTAGCTGCTGGCGTTGCTGGCCAGGAAGATCGCAGCTCCCTGGATTTCCTCCATGCGGCCCCAGCGATTGAGTGCCACGGCTCCGACGATGTTCTTGAGAGCTTCTTCGCTGTTGGCAATCGGCTCGTTCATCGGGGTCAGGAACGGCCCCGGACAGATTGCGTTGCAGGTGATTCCATGTGGAGCCAGCTCCAGGCCCAGCGCCCGCGTCATCTGGACGACTGCGCCCTTGCTGGCGGTGTAGGGCGTCCGGTTGGAGAGACCTACGACGCCGAGCGTACTGGCCATGTTGATGATGCGTCCGTAACTGGCTTTCTTCATGTGCGGCACGACAGCCTTGGAGCAGAGCCACAACCCGTCGACGTTGATCTCCTGGACCTTGCGGAACTGCTCGAATGTCAGCTCATCGATCGGCCCACGGATGTTGATCCCGGCGTTGTTGATCAGAATGTCGATCTTGCCGAACTTCTTGAGAGCCGTCTGAACCATCGCATCGACATCAGCGGGCTGCGACACGTCAGCGGCAACGCCGATGGCCTGATGGCCGTAGTCGCGGGCGATCTCCGCGGCGACCTCTTCGACTTCACTGAGAGTCCTGCTGGCCAGCACCAGATCAGCTCCCGCAGATGCCAGCCCGGCAGCCATCGCAGCGCCGAGTCCCTTGGAGCCCCCGGTCACGAGTGCGACGCGTCCAGTGAGATCGAACTGCTTGATGCCAGGTAGCATGGCAAGGCCTTTTTGAGGTTGAACGTAGACAGGGAGGAGAGCAGGGGGATGCGGGGGACAGCGAGGCACGAGTCAGCGTCTCCTGTGCGTCGCCCCGCAGTTATTGTTTTACAGAATCCACAGACTGACGTACCAGTTCACGAACCGGCCCAGGGGCGGAAACCAGCCACAGAGAATCCAGAGCGGTTCGTAAAAGGCCGCGATCATAGTCGGGCCGTTCACATACTTTCCGGCATACCACTGCCAGTAGAGCGGACCAATTGACAGCACATAAACAACCAGCGTGATGGCCATTTGAAGTAGCGCCATCCTGAACCGCGAACGAGGGCGTTGAGGAGGTGGCGACAGGGCCTGATTGCCCACTGGTTTTTGACTGTCCGGCAGATTCACACGCAGATTCCACGACACATTGGCTGAAAGAACATCCTCA
>QWOR01000122.1 GCA_003669575.1 Planctomycetota bacterium
CATTCTTCCAAGGCCACAGCTGCGGTACGTTCGGCAGCTTCCAGATCGAGGGGATTCGTTTTCTCGAGCAGCTTCAGGTCGATCTGGGCGAGTGCGAGCGACGTGTTATTGGAAACTAATTCCAGCATCAAGGCGTCGAGTTCCCGCTCAAATGTCATCGACTCAAATCTCACGATTTCATCGCCTGCCTTGACCGAACGGCCCGATTCAATCGCCCAGTCGACAACGAAGGTCGTCCACTCCTTGGGCTTGATCTGAATCTCCTCCGAACCGATGGACTGCACATTCCCATCGAGCAGCACAGCGGCTTCAAACGCGCCCGCCACGACAAGGTGGCTTTTCGGTGGTGGCGGCGGCGAGTCCTCAGGGGCATCGTCGGCCAGCAGTGAGACACCTGAGCAGAGCAACCCCAGCAGCGCGATCCAGACAGCTCGACGATCCATGGTCAGTCCCCTCTCCTGCAGCATCTCAAAGCAAAAACGCTCCCACGCCAATCGCGAGAGCGTTTATGAGTTCCGACACTTCTCGACTAAGCGCGGGCGAATTCAAACATCGGAGTCGAGAGGTAACGCTCTCCCGAATCGGGCAGGATGACCACGATCGTCTTGCCCGCATTCTCAGGTCGAGCGGCGACCTTGAGGGCGGCGGCCATCGCAGCTCCGCAGCTGATACCGCAGAGGATGCCCTCTTCGCGAGCCACGCGGGGAGCCATCTCCAAGGCTTCTTCGTCAGTGATCTGCATCACTTCATCAACGAGCTTCATGTCGAGAATTTCTGGCACGAAGCCAGCGCCGATTCCCTGGATCTTGTGCTTGCCGCGGGCTCCCCCCGACAGGACCGGACTGCCTGCGGGCTCAACAGCGATCGACTGGATCTTCTTGCCGCGTACTTCCTTGAAGTACCTCGTCACTCCGGTGATCGTTCCCCCGGTCCCGACTCCGGCGATGAAGATATCGACATTACCGTCAGTATCTTCCCAGATCTCGGGGCCCGTGGTTTTGACATGGATCGCGGGATTGGCCGGGTTCTTGAATTGCTGGGGGAGGAAAAAGTTCGGGTCGCTGGCGATTTCTTCGGCCTTGGCGATCGCACCGGGCATCCCCTCAGCTCCAGGGGTCAGCACCAGGTTGGCCCCAAAGGCCTTGAGCAGCATGCGCCGTTCGATCGACATCGTGTCGGGCATAGTGAGGGTCAGCGGATATCCCTTGGCAGCACAGACGAAAGCGAGGGCGATCCCCGTGTTACCACTTGTGGGCTCGATCACTTGCATACCGGGCTTGAGCTTGCCGCTCTTCTCCGCGTCCCAGATCATCGCCGCACCGATCCGGCACTTCACGCTATAGGCCGGATTGCGGCCTTCGATCTTCGCCAGAATGGTGGCCTTGAGTCCCTTGGTCAGGTGGTTGATGCGGACGAGCGGGGTGTGGCCAATCGACTCGGCGTTGTCTGTATAGACGGGCATGGACAGCTCCCTCCTTGCTGGCTTGTTCTTATGTGGACAGTGTGCAGAGTGACAATGTCGTATCTCGACTGGGATTATGGAGATTGATGCCCGGAGCAGCAATGGCGGAATGGGGAAGAGTAACCGATTGTGGGAGCCGACCGCCGAGCCCCGCTGACTCAGGCGAGTCCAGCCCGCCGAACTGCCACGTCACACAGGTGGGACTTCGCGAGAAAGCCGCTAAGATGCATAAACGGTTTTCGTTGCGTACGACTCAGGAGTGACAGATGAGCAGAGGTCTGCGGTGGTCTTTGACGGTGGCGGTCTTGTTTGGGCTGGGAGCAGGAGAGACATTCGCTGCTGATCCGGCGACGCCAGCCAGCTCCAGGCCTCAGCCAGCAAGTCCGCTCACCCCCGAGGAATCGCTTCAGCACATCCAGGTCGACCCCGATTGCCGAGTCGAACTGGTCGCAGCGGAACCCGATGTCAGTGCCCCGGTATCGATCGCCTTCGACGAGAAGGGCCAGCTGTGGGTGGTCGAGATGGGCGACTACCCCAATGGCCCGGCCCCCGGCGAAGCTCCGAAATCGCGAATTCGTATCCTGACCGACGACAACGGTGACGGGCGATTCGACAAGCCACGGGTCTACGTCGATGGCCTGCTCTTCGCCAACAGCCTGATGCACTGGGACGGCGGAGTGCTCGTGACGACCGATGGCAAGCTGGTCTACTTCAAGGACACCGACAACGACGGGAAGGCCGACCTGCGCGAGGTCTGGTTCGAGGGTTTTGCCACCGAGAATCCCCAGCTGCGCTGTAACCACCCGACGCTGGGGCCGGATAACTGGATCTACGTGGCTAACGGGCTGCGGAACGGCAAGGTGAAAGCCGTGCGTCCTGCGTGGCCGCGCAAGGCCCCCGACTCGGCGAAGCTCGGTGAACCGGTCGACATTGCGGGTCGGGACTTTCGCTTCAATCCCTTCACCGGCGAGTGCGAAGCCGTCAGCGGCTACGGTCAATTCGGCCTGACGTTCGACGATGCCGGGAACCGGTATGTGTGCAGCAACCGTAACCCGTGCATGCGAGTGCTGATCGAAGATCGTTATTTGAAAATGAACCCGAACGTCGCGGTGCCCAGCGTCTACGTCGACGTTTCTTTCGCGGGTGAGAAGTCGAAGCTCTACCCGATCAGCCGGGCCTGGACGACATCCAACCTGCACGCCGGGCAGTTCTCAGCGGCCTGTGGTTTGATCATCTATCGTGGGACCGCCTTGCCTAAGGAGTTCTACGGTCAGAGCTTTACCTGCGACCCGACAGGGAATCTGGTGCATTGTGGTGGGTGGGACATGCAAGCTGCGTTGCACGAACGGAGTGCGCAAAACTTCAAGCAGAGAGAACAGGAATTCGTGAATACGCGCGGCGAAAATGAGCGTACCCGAGGCGAAATTGAGGAATGGAAAAACACACAAGCCCAGTTCGCCCAGGCCTTGGAAGAGATGAAGCCGCCAGAGCGTGAATTTCTCGCCAGCGATGAAACGTGGTTTCGTCCAGTGAACACGGCGATGGGGCCCGACGGTGCTCTCTATATCGTCGATATGTACCGAGCCGTGATCGAACACCCCGACTACATGCCGACCGAGCTCAAAACTCGACCTGACCTGTCGCTGGGCAGTGAACATGGACGCATCTGGCGGGTTGTCGCCAAATCATCCCCACAATATCGGGCCAGCCCCCACTCCAGACCGATCCCCTCAGCCTCCCCCGATATCGCCCAGCTGGTCGATGACCCCAACGGATGGCATCGCGACACAGCTCATCGCCTGATCGTCGAGCGGCAAGACAAATCGGCTGAAGCAGCCTTGCGTCAAGCTGTCACCCAGAGGCGAACTCCGTTCGGACCAGCCGTCGCGTTACGTGCGTTGGATGGCCTCGGGGTGATCAAAGCGACCGACCTGATCGATGTCATGCAGAAGGAGATTCTTGAGCCCTCTGCGCCGGTGCCCCCCTCACTGGACAACGAGGAAATCTCCTATGATATGTTGGATGAGACAAATCGCTACTGGCTGGCGCTCACAGAGGCCGTGAGGTTGTCCGGATCATTCGTCCCTAAAGATGAGGCGCTGGTGTCGACTCTCTTCGAGGTCGCCAAGGAAAACCAGGATCTTGAGATTGGGGCAAAGCTCCATTATATCTTCGGCCAGTACGGAGATCGCTACATCGCAGAACGAACGAAGCAGTCGATTGAAGATATGCGAGGCCGCGGGGTCTATTCTTACGAGGATTTTCTTCCCGGAGAGAGGGGCGTGCTGAACAGTCGCTTCTCTGTCGTTGAAATCGCCATCTCGCTCGCTGAACGACCGGCGCTTGCGGAAATATATCTCAATACTCCGGAGGAATACTGCACCTCAATACTGTTCGTACCCACAGTGCGAGGGGCCTCACAGGAAGAGCTGGCGAAACTCCTGGAGCGACTCCTGCACAAGGACTCGATCACGAATCTCTTATTGATGTCCACGACGCTGAAATCGAGAGGGATCACGATGAGCTCGATCGCAGCCAGTTCTCCCGCACTCCAGGAAAAGTGGGACGCATTCGTGAATTCAGTGGTGTGGAAGTTGTCCCACTACGACAACGATCACAGCGAAATGTATCTCCAGGACATGATCTCCTGCTTGCAATTTGCGAAGGCGGAAGATGCCGTTCCTCTGTTGCGAGAGATCATGGCGTCTGAGTCGCCACCAGAGACTCTCTCATCTGCGCTCGATGTCGTGAGTAGTTTTCCAGATCCAGAAGCGATTGATGTCCTACTGATCAAGTTCCCGCAGCGGACACCGGCACTTCGCAGTGCCATCATCTCAGCCCTGATGCGGACCGAACCTCGCATCGTCAAACTCCTCGACATGGTGGAGGCGAACGAGATCTCATTCATCGAGATTGGCTCCACTCGGCTCGCCAGCCTGCAACAGATCAAGACGCCGGAGATTCAGGAGCGGGTCAAGAAGCTGATCGTTGCGAATGCACCTGCCGACCGGTCGAAGGTGCTGGCCGAGTATCAGGCCGCGCTCACGCACGAGCACGACCCACTGCGAGGGCGCGAGCTGTTCGCCAAGAACTGCTCGCAGTGTCATAAGGTTGGTGACATCGGAGTGGAGGTCGCCCCCAACATCTCTGACTCACGGGTCAAGACTCAGGAACAACTCCTGGTCGACATCCTCGACCCGAACCGGGCGGTCGACAACAACTACTTCAGCTACACATTGATCGAAACCAGCGGCAAGGTCTCCACGGGGATCATCTCATCCGAGACCTCCAGCAGCGTCACCCTCAAGCAGCCCGAGGGAAAGACGATCACGATCCTGCGGTCCGAGATTGAGGAACTGAAACCGAACGGGATGTCGCTGATGCCCGTCGGATTTGAAAAACAGCTGACCGTCGCCCAACTGGCAGACGTGATCTCGTTCGTGAAGAACTGGCGTTATCTCGACGGCCAAGTGCCGAAAGAGGTCATCAAGTAACCCATCGCATCACATCGAGCCGGACCTGGATGGTCAGGCGACATTGGGGTCGGTCACCGGAACTTCATCGACTCGGCCACAGCGAGTTCGTCACAGCGTTCATTCTCGGGATGGCCGGAGTGACCCTTCACGACGGTGAAGCGGACATCATGTCGCTGCAACAGCTCATCCATCAGCTGCCAGAGTTCGACGTTTTTGACGGGCTTGAACTGCTTGCCTTCGCGTCGACGCCAGCCGTTCTTCTTCCAGCCGGGCATCCATTCGAGTGAGCCCTGGGCGACATACTTACTATCGGTGACGACTTCCACGCGGGAGCGGGACCGCAATGCCCGCAGACCCTCGATGACCGCCATCAGTTCCATCTGGTTATTCGTGGTCTCTGCCAGACCGCCGGAACCTTCACGCTCCTTGCCCGAGGCGGGGTGACGCAGGATATACCCCCATCCACCCGGTCCGGGATTCCCGCTACATGCCCCGTCCGTATAAAGCTGGACAAATGGCAAAGCGGGAGAGCTGTCGGGCGAGGTCGTCATGGCGATTCCATTGGAACAGCTCAGCACGCCGATTCGCCGAGTGGTCTCAAATCCAGGCGGCGAACCTCATGCATCAAGCCTGCTCAGCGACTCTTACCGCTCGCGGAAGGTGATCCGACCACGAGTCAGGTCATAAGGAGAAACCTCGACCTTGACCCGGTCGCCAGGAACAATACGGATGAAATTCTTGCGCATACGACCAGAGACATGGGCGAGAACCATGTGTCCGTTATCGAGCTTCACGCGAAACTGAGTGTTGGCGAGCGCCTCAACGACGCTCCCTTCCATCTCGATTCCTTCTTCCTTCTCTTTTGCCATACGGCATCCAACTCCGACAAACAGGGGGTGACTTGTTGATCCGGGACTATAACTTTTCCCTGCCGGACAGGCAATTCGAGGGCAATTGTTGGTAGGGAGAGTGTACGATCCGCTTTCAGCCCTCAGCCATCAGTAAATAGGACAGCCAATAAAAAGTGGCCACGGCGCGCCAACCCGGTCGCGACGTGACCACTCAAAACAGGACGGGGAGGATGGCCGTCACCCCTCGTCCCACGCTCGATGTCTCAATGGCGCCGTGATGACAAAGAGTGTCGATCACGGCTCAGCAGGAGCTTCGCCCTCACAAGAGGGCTATCCGGCCCTCTCAAAGAGATTGAGCGTTAGAAATCCTGAAAGAGTTCCCCGCCGTTCCGAGTAAGGGCTATTTTGAATGTTTTCACATCGACATTTTCGGGGGCACGTCGCACGCTCCCGTCACTAAATCCGATGTAGAACGCCTTCCCGTCGGTTCCGATCTGCGGTGGCAGCTTTTCCTGAGTCAAATCAATCGTGATGTCTTCCGGTTTGGTCCAGGGGATTTCGGTTTGCGCGGCAATGATCGAGATCGTGTTCGAAAGCCCGTCTGTGAAATCAGATATCTTGCGTCCCTCCTTATCCCCTTCCTCAAAGGCCAGATTCTTTCCGTAGGCTGCAGTGACCGCAGTGTTGGTTGTTTCCTCTGTTTCTGTGGGATCCTTGAACACACCGGGCATCTGGGCCAGCACCTTGAGGTTCGCCTCGCTGTCCCAGGGTTCATTCATTTTGTACTGCTGATACAGCTTGCCTTGATCCAGGTAAGGCAGAATCGCCACCCGCCAGCTGTGTGCAATACCTGACTCGGGATCAATCACTGCTGCAGCGGGGAAGTGGTTGTGAACATCATGATAGTTGTGCATCGCCAGCATGATCATCTTCAGGTTGTTCTTATGCTGAGACTGCTGGGCGGAATTTTTAGCTGCGTTGATCGGATTAGCGAGCAGTGCTGCGAGTTTGTCTGTATCGCCAGAGAGTTTCAGTGACACCTGTTTATCGTTGACACTCACTTGAACCTGCTCCAGGATCGGTAAAAACGCTTCGACCGCCTGTTTGGTTCCTTCGGGATTCGTGCTTGCCTTCATATTGCTGACGACGTTGGTCAGCATCGCCACACCCGCCTTCAATGTGGCCTGGACCTTCTGAGCCCCAGCCTCGTCATTGGCCTGGGTGACCAGCATCAAATTCGTCTGTTTATCAAAATTAAGTCCCAGCGTGTGATTGGCGGCTGAATCCCAGAGCGGTGAAAACATTCCCAGGATCGGATTCTGGGGAGAAGCAGCTGCCAGCTTTTTCATGATCGCCGGGTCAATGGCCACGACTGCAGCTCCGTTTTCGGCGGCCTTCCACGATTCCGTCTCGGTCACTGGAGAGAGCGACTTCGGCCCACTCAGCAGAGCCTTTTGCAACATCCCTTCCATTGCAATCACGGCCGTGCGGTCATCAGGCTTGTAGCAGCACATTGTCGCTGCCCCTGCACTCGGTCCAATTTCGTACTCAAAGGTGAGGTACTTCGCTTTTGTCGAATTCGGTTTGTTGAAGCTGATAGCACTGAGACACTGATCTCGTGCAGCCTGATCGACGAATGTCAGACAGAAGCCTTCCCCACTGCCACGACCTTCCTCGAATTTCGAGAAAATACATACCTGCTCGCACCCATTCAGGATGGTGGTGTTCCCCTTCAGTTCTGGAAACGCATCCAGGACCTTTGCCATCGCTTTGATGATCTCAGCAGGTCGGACGACCAGCACAAATTCGGCATCGAACGGGACATACTTCGCCTTAAGCGGGATTGCGACGACCTGCCCGCCCGAAAGCCCACCCACTGGCTTTTCAGCAGCCACTGTGGAAACTGACTTGGCACCCTCCCCCCCCGGTGGTCTCAGACCAATGGCCACCAAAGTGACAGCTGCGATAGCCCCCAAGGTTCCCGCCCGGATGGCCAGGGGTGCCTTGCCCGACAACAGTTTCAGATCACGAAGCATTTCGATTCTCCTCAGAAACGTACTGCGGGTTGGCAGAAAAGCCTGGGCCGGCCAGCCCAGGGTCTCGTTTGATTGTTTCAGAGCCAGCTCACCGATGGCGTTCAAGTAAGCCCGGGAACCGCCCACGACTCCCGCCGCCAGTTCATCAGCGGCCAGTTCCTGTTCCAGCCGGAACCTGCTTACCAGCCAGTGCACCAGCGGGTGGTAAAAGTGCAGCACTACCCCCAATTGGGCAGCGACACCTGCGAGATAATCGTTTCGGGTGATATGGGCAATTTCATGGGCAAGCACACTTTTCAGCTGGGGCTTGCTCCACGAACGCCATGAATCCGACAGCAGGATCACCGGCTTTTGCCAGCCGACCGTGGCAGCGGTGGCGAGGTGGCGACACTCGCGGATCTCCACCGGAGAACAGCACCCCAACTCGGCACGCAGAACATCGAGTTCCTCGATCAGTGAAGGAGTTTTGAGAGGTCGACTGGTCTGCACAAAATGCTGGACACTCCACAGCCCCCCCAGCAGTCGGACCAGCCCGACACCGAAGCCGAGAGCGAACACCAGCCCTGTGATTTGCAAAGCGGTCCAACCTGCGGGCTGCGGTGAATCGGCTGCGTTCGACTCCGTCTGCCGCGGGGCGGCCTTCTGGTCCATGAGACCGTTCCAGGCGGCCAGTGCCGCTTCGCGCCAGCCGAAAGGTTCGAGGGTCATGTCCGCAGTCCGGGCATGATCCGCCACGGGCTGAGCACTTTCAGGTCTAGCAGTTGTGGAAGCCGAAACAGATCCTGCCCGATGAAGCCAGCTTGGCCACGAACTGAAAGCGCAAGCGGTGAGTAGAACGATCGCGATCAGAGTCGTGGCGATGGGCAATGTCGCGGAAGCACGCAACCACCGCCGCATTAAGAGGCTGGTCAAGCTGCCAACGAACGCGACGAGTGTGACTTGCAGGCCACAGATGAGAAGCGTGTTCATGGGGTCATCCTGATTTTGTCGTGGGGAACCAGGTCGCGTTGGACTGCTGCCAGTAGTGACGAATACCTCTTCGATCCACGGCAGACAGACATCTGTCACTTGTTTCATTGATCGCCTAGAAGATCCTTGAGGCGTTGCTTCTCCTGTGGCGACAGCTTCTTCTCCTCAAACAACCGCATCAGCAGCTGGGTCCGTGAACCACCGAAGACCTTCTGCACGAGGTCGCCGAGCAGGCTGCGCGAGACTTCTTCGTAGGTGCGGGCCGGAACGAACTTGAAGGGGCGATCCTCGTTTGTCTGCGTGAGGAACTCCTTGTCGAGCAGGATCCGTACGAGAGTGGCCACCGTGGTGTAGGCCAGATCACGTCCCTGAGCGGCCAGGGAATCGCGGATATCCGCAGCTGTCGATTCGCCGCGATCCCAGAAGACATGCATGACTTCCAGTTCTCGTTCAGTCAGTTCTTTGGCTTTGGGCCGTGCCATGAGAGACCTCCCTGGTCAGTATTGCATCGAGTGTCAGCGGGGTTACGTGTGCGGCGAACTTCGCGTTGGAAGTTTTTTGGTTTTGCAGATTTGGTTTTATAGTAATATTCATAACGGGGATGTCAATCACGGTTTTTCCGGTGTTTCACGGAATTCGATGAGTTGCGAGATGAATACCGCCCCGCGAAGATACGGCTTGGCCGCCCCCCTCTGAGGACTCACCGATGAAACGCAATCCCGTCAAAGCTGCTCTCCGTGATGGAAAACCGCAAGTCGGAACCTGGCTCTCGCTGGGTGACCTCACCGCTGCCCGGCTGCTGGCCCGGGTGGGGTTTCCCTGGTTGACGGTCGACATGGAGCACTCGCCGATCGACTGGGGTCAGGCAGCGGCGCTCTTTGGCGCGATCGCGGATGCCGGGTGTGTGCCAATCTGCCGCGTTCCCAATGGAACCCACGAGAACATCAAACGGGCCCTCGACGCCGGTGCCTGGGGCATCATCGCTCCCATGGTCGACACCGTCGAACAGGCCAAAGCCATTATCGCCGCGGCCAAGTACCCACCACAGGGAAATCGCTCGGTGGGAGGCACACTGCATGCGATGAACTTCGATGCAGCAGCGGGGGATTACTATAAGAAGGCGAACGACGAGATCCTGGTGATTCTGCAGACCGAGTCACCGACCGGAGCAGCGAACGCCGACGAGATCTACAGCTTGCCGGGGGTCGACGCGATCTTTGTGGGTCCCAATGACCTGCAGGCCCAGATGCGAGGCCCGGATGGAACAGATCCGACTCCCGCCGAGCATGAAGCAATGCTGCAGAAGATTCTGGCTGCCGGCAAACGGACAGGCACCCCGGTCGGTCTGCACGTGCTGACTCCGGCGGATGTCAGCAAACGCATTGGCGAGGGATGGCAATTCCTGGCCATTGGCAGCGATATCCGCATGATGGTCACCTCAGCCCAGTCATGGGTCGGTGAACTCAACATCAAGTCGCAGCGCGGGGATCTGGCCCGGTACTAAATCGGCCGTCGCCGGGACAAGCATCGGCACGTCAAACAAACCAGCCTCGTTCCGAATGCATCGGAACGAGGCTGTTGTTTTTGATATTCAGGAGAGCGAGTGGCCTCGCCCAAGTCATTGACCAGCCAAACGAGGCTACTTGTCCTCGGGATTCAGGAACACGAACGTGCAACCTGCGATCAATCCTCCCGCGAGATCAGCCACGATGTGAATCCAGATCGACGCCTTGTCCATCAGCCCCATCATCGCAGCCCCGATCGCTACAGCTGGATTGAAAGCGCCACCAGAGATCGAACCGACAGCGAATGCTCCCGTCAACACGGTGAATCCGATCGCCAGCCCGTAGAACGAGTTTCCGGCGTTCGCTTTCGCGGTCGCGGCATTCAAGACAACGTATGCGAGAGCAAAGGTAAACAGGAACTCCGCGAGTAACGCCTTGGTCACGTCGGCGGGTGGCGCCGCAGCTTTGCTGACTCCACCGGTCAGGAATGTGGCTGCGGCAGCCGCGAGCAGGGCTCCCAGGATCTGGGCGATCCAGTAGGGCACGACTTCCCCCTTCGGATGTCGACCACGAATCGTCGCCGCCAGAGTGACCGCCGGGTTGTAGTGACCACCAGACAGGTGTCCGCCCGCATAAACCATCACCATTAAGGCTGAGCCAATCGCCAGCGGGGGAATAATCCCTTTCGTCGCGTCCGCTGACAGAATGACCGTGCAACCGATGGTCAACACCAGAAAGAAGGTCCCAATGGATTCCGTCATCAGTTTGCGTGCAAGCATGTGTTTCTCGATTCGAGGAGGGGAGATGTCAACGACTTTACGTACGATAAGGACACCGCACTCGGGGGAGAATCTCAAATTCCCGTTGGCTTGGATTATTGATCCACTTCGTACATTTCCAAGCCACTTGAACTGGTGCGTCGAGCAGTCTTGATCGCTATGCTGACACTCTTCTGAGTGTGGCGACGCGTCTCTCTCGCCCACTTTCGTTCATCCCCGCTTGGCGAACGGCATCATGATTCTGAGCGGCAGCGAGATTCAGGCCCGGCTTGGTTCGGATATCGTCATCGATCCGTTCGTCGAGTCGCAGCTCAATCCCAACAGCTACAACCTGCGGCTGCACAATGAGCTGCTCGTCTACGAGGAAATCGTCCTCGATATGCGGAAGCCGAATCGGTTCCGCCGGATCGAGATTCCGCCGGAGGGTCTGGAACTCGATCCGAATCGGCTCTACCTGGGACGAACGATCGAGAGAACCGAGACACACAACCTGGTCCCCATGCTGGAGGGACGATCTTCTGTCGGTCGGCTCGGCCTGTTTGTCCATGTGACAGCTGGATTCGGCGACGTCGGGTTTTGTGGATACTGGACGTTGGAAATGTACGCGATCCAGCCCGTGAGGATTTATGCGGGTGTGGAGATCTGCCAAATCTTCTACCACACCGTTGAAGGTGCGGTTCACGAATACAAACAGAGCGGCAAGTACCAGCACAACAAAGACATTCAACCGAGCCTGCTGTACCGGGAATTTGCCCAGCCCGAGGACCGGCAGCGAAAGCTGTGGGACGCGGATGACACGAAAGTCACGTAGTCTTCAGACATGACAGAACGCCGGGCGCTGACGCTTCGGGCTCTGGGTGATGAGATGCTGAGTCTCTGCGACGAAAGCTCAACGGCCCCAGTCGTAAGCGATATCGAGTGCCGGAGCCGAATGGGTCAAGGCGCCGATGCTGATTCGATCGACGCCTGACAGGGCGATGTCGCGAATTGTGGTCAGGTTCACGCCCCCCGAGGCCTCGAGGCGGACTTGAGGAGCCGCTTTGTCGCGGATCTCGACAGCCTGACGCAGCATGGCGGGCTTCATATTGTCGAGGAGCACGATTTCGGGCTTCTCCTGCAGCGCGTCGCTCAATTGACCGAGCGTATCGACCTCGACTTCGACAGGCTTCCCGGGCCAGCGTTTCCGGCACTCGCGAATAGCAGCTGCGACCGACCCGTCGGGTGACTGACTTCGCCAGGCTGCGAGATGGTTGTCCTTAATCAAAATACCATCGTAGAGCCCCATGCGGTGATTCGTCCCGCCACCACAACGCACCGCGTACTTCTGCAGGATTCGCCAGCCGGGCCAGGTCTTTCGTGTGTCGAGGACTTGGGCGTGGGTTCCCGCAACCTGATCAACGAACTGACGCGTCAGCGAGGCAACACCACTCAAAGCTGTCAGGAAGTTGAGTACCGTACGCTCCCCAGTCAGCAGTGACCGTACCGGCCCCTGCAGATTGGCCAGGACTCGCCCGGCCGAGACGATTTCACCATCGCGGCACAGCAGATCAATCTCCACCGAACGATCAACTTGCGACATGACGAGTTGCACAATCGGCAATCCAGAGATGACTCCCTGCTGTCTCGCCACGAGCTGAACAACGCCCATCTGGCCATCGGGAACAAGGGCGACCGAAGTGAGGTCGCAAGCCCCCAGGAGATCCTCGCTCAAGGCACTCGCAATCAAGCCCTCAGCCGCGTTTCGTTCCTGCTCGGCGAAAGTACTCTCCATCGATCCAATCCCTGTACAGCTTGTCAGATCTCGTAGTGAACCCGGCGTGATTCTGTCGCAGCAGTATCAAGCTGCGTGGTGGGAAAGTAAACTTCCCAAGAGGTTGGGCCAGAGTCCCCTCTCCGCATTGAAAGAGTAGTTCCCCAGAAAAACAGAGCACGTAACCCCATTATAGAAATAGCCTTACGACCATTTCGTTCAAATCCCCCCGCTATTGCCGCAGCGACTCGTCATTGCAACCAGAAAAATCGAAAAATCTCACCGATATTTATTGACGCTCAAACATCACACATTATAATCACGACTCGGTTAGTGAAATATCTGTCCCTCACAACCAGAAGTGCCGATGAAACTGTCACGGAAGTCGGATTATGCTCTTCGAGCGTTGTTCACGCTAGTTGAGCATTACGGTCAAGGGCCAGTCTCGATCCGAGAAATTGCTGAGGGGAATGACATTCCCCGGCGGTTCCTCGAACAGATCATGATTGACCTGCGGCACTTGGGCGTCGTCGAAAGTATCGCGGGGCGGGATGGCGGGTTCGTTCTCGCCAAACCTCCCGAGAAGATCACGATGGGCCAGGTAGTCAGGCACTTCGATGGCATCCTCGCGCCTATTTCGTGTGTCTCGACCTCCCACTACGAGGCCTGCTCCCAAGAGGGGCGGTGCCGTTTTCGCCGCATCATGCTGGACATTCGAAACTACATCTCGAGGCTGATGGACAGTGCCACCCTGGCGACCGTCTTCACCAGCCCCCTGGTGCGGCGCGAAGAAGTGTTCAGTTTTGGAGATGGGATTTGATCCCTCTCTTTTTTCGGCTCAAAACTACTACCCACAAGGTCGTGGTTACTAACAAGAGAACAAACAGTCCAAGGAGAAGATCATGACTTGCTGTTGAATCAAGCACCTTCTTTCTCGGTGCGGCTGATGCGTGCGGAAGGATCAAAGCACGCCTCAGCCGAGTGTGTGGGTATTTCAAAACTTTCGGTCCACTTTTGTCCACTTCCATCTGTCTCTCGTAGACAAAACCCAGGAGATTTTCGTGATTCGTCAGAACTCTAAGTCCCCGTTCGCTCGCTCACGTGGCGGGTTCACCCTGATCGAGCTGCTGGTGGTTATCGCCATCATCGCCGTGCTCATCGCTCTGCTGCTGCCCGCAGTTCAGCAGGCTCGTGAAGCAGCTCGCCGGTCACAGTGCAAAAACAACCTCAAGCAGTTCGGCCTGGCTTCGCACAACTTCCACGACACCTTCAATCACTTCGCCACCAGTAACCGTCCTCCGGGAACGGGAACCAAGCGAATCGCCGGCCTGACACGCCTGCTGCCGTACATCGATCAGGCCAACATTTTCAACCTCTATGATCAGACGCTGCAATGGAGCGATCCAAATGCCAATATGCGACTGGCAGTTAGCAGCAAGATTCCCACATTCCGATGCCCGTCCTCAGCTGCGACCGACATTCTGGACGGTGACCCAGACGTTGTCACCACTCCAGGTGGTTACGCTGCGAACATGGTTGCCATCACCGACTACTCCCCGAACAAGGGTGTGGCTCAGTCTGTCGCTCCATTCGCAGCTGCAGCTGGCTTGACCCTGACCAATCTGTTCACCGACCCATCAGACGCCACCAACCAGTATTACGCTGGTCTTCTGCCGCAGAACGTCGACGCCAAGATGCGTGATGCGACTGATGGATTGTCGAACACCATCGCTTACGTGGAGTCGGCTGGTCGTCCTGCGGTATACCGTAAGGGCTTGAAGAAGGTCGGTAACCTGCCTGCAGACCGGGTCAATTCCGGTGGATGGTGCCGCCCCGCCAGCGACATCCTCGCAGAAGTGGCTCGTCCTGACGGGACTGATCTGTCTGGCCCTGGTGCATTCAGCACTGGCGCAATCGCCCCGTTCAACGTCACCAACGGTTTCAACATGAATGGTCGTCCTTATCCTGACACTGGTTACTACAAGACCCAGGGCAGCGGACAGGCTTATTCGTTCCACGTCGGTGGTGCTCACTTCCTGCTGGGTGACGGCTCGGTCCGCTTCCTCAGCGAGAACATCAGCCTGGTTACCTATGTCGGACTGTTGACCCGCGGCGGCGGTGAAGTCATCGGCGAATTCTAAAGGTTCGCACCTTACGCAGCCCCGGTTGTCACTCGTGGCAACCGGGGTTCTTTCCTTCCTGACATTCCTGCCCTAGATCTGAACCTCCCTCTCCGCCAGCCCCCCCTCCACGTCGCGCAGGCCGCACATCGCCTGCAAATTCTTCGGGCCACGCCGCCCATTACGGAAGGTGAATCATGTCCCAGCCACATCAATCCCCGAGGAACTCAGCTCCTGCGCGGTCTGGCTCTGGATGCGTTATTCACCTTCCTCCCAGAGAAATCACTTCATCACTTGTCGACGACATGCTGTTCGGAGCCTGGCACTCCTTGCCAGACGCTGAAACTGCCCACTCTCAAACTTCAAACTCGATGATTTCGCGTAACACACAAGTCCCTGCCCCCTGGTCAATCCGGTCCTCTGTGGTGGTACGTCAACCAACCCAACGTCCTGCTGTCCTAGAAGTTTCATCTGGTGAGCAAGAGCAGCGTCTCGTGATCCCGCCACTTGCTCGTCCCGCAACTGCCAAACGAGAAGGGCAGACTGCGGCTGCAATTCAGCCGGAGCAACGCACCGTTACCCCAGCTACTCCTCGTAAGGCGCCAGAGCCCGCGAAGCAATACACACCTCCACCTGCGAGCTACACAACACCCGCAGCCATCCCTCCACGGCCAACAGTGGCGTTCTCACGAAATCGCTCCAGTACTTCATTCGCATCGACCTTGAATCTGGATGAAATCCGCAAGTGGAGCACAGTTCTCGCGGGCGTCGTCATCGTTTCGCTCGCAAGCTACTGGGGTGTTTCTAACGTTCTCGGAAACTCGGCCCCTGCGCTGAAAACGATCCCTGTTAAGGGCACTGTCACACTGAACGGCAAGCCCGCCCCTGGTGCCAGCGTCCAACTGCATCCGGTGGCTGGCTCAACGGCTCCTATCGAGGTTCACCCTCGCGGCCAGGTCAGTGAAAGTGGACAAGTGGAGTTCACGACGTTTACGACGAATGACGGGATTCCTGTCGGAGAGTACATCGCCACGATCTCTCACATGAAGGTGAAAGTCGTGGACGGAGAGACAGTCGCTGGTGCCCAACTCGCCCCGGCCATCTTCACCAAAGCTTCGACCTCGCCAGTTCGAGTGAAGGTCTCGGCGGAAACCCGAGAGCTGACTCCACTGGACTTCACGAAGCCTTCCCGCTGAACAGAAATCCACATGGCGATCCACCTGAACACAAAATCCTTGCGTTTGGTTGCAAATCTGTAACCCACAAATACAATCACGACAAGATTGGTGGGACATTGTACCCTGCCGTGTCTGATTGTGCCGAACATTCCTCTTGTGACTGGAGTTGCGGTCGAAACGAGTCCTCAACTGAGGCCCAAATGACCACAACCCATAATGCAACAGGGGATTACGGATTTCCACCCTGCTCTCTTAAGGATTCGGAGACTTCTTGTGGTTCGCTCTTCTCTGGCTTTTACACTTCTGTCCATGTTCCTGCTTGCCGGTTGCGGAAGTGGAAACGCCCCCGCTCCAGTGACGACTGGGGCAGCTCCAGCAAATGCCACAACCCCTGAGAATAAGGCTCCCGAAGGCGCCCCAACGAATGCCCCAGCTGCGGGCAAAGACGTGGAGCTGCTGAACGTCTCCTACGATCCTACCCGTGAACTCTGGAAGGATCTCAACGCAGCCTACGCCCCTGTTTACGCTAAGGAAACCGGCGGCACCATCAATATCAAGCAGTCGCACGGCGGATCGGGTCCCCAGGCCCGCGCGATCATCGATGGACTGGAAGCCGATGTGGCGACCCTGGCGCTCTGGCCCGATACGAACCAGCTCCACAAGAAGGGGCTGATCAAGGAAGGCTGGGAGAACGCGCTGCCGAACCGCAGCCTCCCCTACACCTCGACCATCGTGTTCGTGGTCCGCAAGGGCAACCCCAAGGGCATCAAGGACTGGCCAGACCTGGTGAAGCCTGACGTTCAAATCATCACCCCCAACCCCAAGACCTCAGGCAATGGCAAGATGTCACTCCTCGCCGGTTGGGGAAGTGTGATCCTGAATGGCGGGACCGAGGACCAGGCCAAGGCCTACATCACCCAGCTCTACAAACAGGTTCCGATTCTCGACACCGGAGCCCGCGGTGCCACCACGACCTTTGCCCAAAAGGGGCAAGGCGATGTCCACTTGACCTGGGAAAGCGAAGCTCACCTGGAAGTGGAAGAAGCCAAGGGTGAACTCGAAATCGTCATCCCCCCTCAGAGCATCCTCGCCGAGCCACACATTGCCGTCGTGGACAGCAACGTCGATCGCAAGGGAACCCGTGCAGCAGCTGAGTCCTACCTGAAGTTCCTCTACACCCCGGAAGGTCAGGACATCATCGCCAAGCACTACTACCGCCCCACCTCTCCCGAGGCACTGGCCAAGCACGCCGACCGCTTCCCGCAGATCAAGATCTTCACGATCACCGATATCAGCAAGAGCTGGGATGAAGCCCAGGCAAAGTTCTTCGCTGACGGTGGCCTCTTCGATCAGATCTACAACAAGTAAACAAGGATTCGTTTCAGAGTTCGAAGACCCAGCTGTTCTCGACCACAGCTGGGCTTCGGACCTCTGAATTCCACTTTCACTCTCTTTCCGCTGACCGGACGACCGGAGGCCTGAAATTGTCCAAAATGAACCGTGTGTTACCTGGGTTTGCAGTCAGCCTCGGATACACCATCACCGTCTTGACTGCGTTGCTGGTGATTCCACTAGTCGCCCTGAGTATCAAGGCGGCCGAGTTGAGCCCGGCTCAGTTCATGGCCGCCGCTTGGTCGGAGCGGGCGCGCTCGACCTACTACCTGAGCTTCGGAGCGTCGGCAGTCGCGGCATCGATCAACGTGATGATCGGGATGCTGCTGGCCTGGGTGCTTGTACGATATGACTTCTGGGGGCGTCGCTTTCTCGATGCGCTCATCGACCTCCCATTCGCCCTCCCCACAGCTGTCGCGGGACTCGTCTTCTCGCTGCTGCTGGTCAAGAACGGCTGGTACGGGCAGTTCCTGATCCCCCTGGGAATTCAGGGAGCTTACTCGCGGCTGGGCATCATCGTCGTCCTCGTCTTTGTTGGCTTGCCCTTCGTCGTGCGCACCGTTCAGCCGGTGCTGGAGAGCCTTGAAGGCGATACCGAGGAAGCGGCTGCCATGCTGGGGGCCAATCGCTGGCAAACCATGCGGCACGTGCTCCTTCCCGCCGTGCGGCCCAGCCTGATGACCGGGTTCGCTCTGTCGTTCGCCCGCGGCATCGGCGAGTACGGGTCGGTCATCTTCATCTCGGGCAACATGCCCTACAAAACCGAAATTGCCCCGGTATTGATCGTGGCCCGGCTGGAGGAATTTTCCTTCGCCGAGGCCAACTCGATCGCCGTGGTTCTGGTGGTCTTGTCGCTGGTCTCACTGGCCGCAGTGAACTGGTTGGAGCGAAGGAGCCGCCGTTATGCATCCTAGCTCCATGCGAATCAAGAAGTCGGTGGGGGCCATGGTGGCCACCGAACCTTTCTGGCTGCGGGCGCTCCTCATTGGAGCTGCCTACCTGATCATCGGGGCACTGATTCTGGTGCCGATCGTCTACGTCTTTGTTCAAGCTTTTGCGGAGGGATGGACTGGTTACATCAACAACCTTGTCAGGGACAAGGACACACTGCATTCGATTTGGTTGACGCTGTCGGTGGCTCCACTGGCTGTGCTGTTCAACACGGTGCTCGGAATTGCGGCGGCATGGTGCCTCACGCGGTTCAAGTTTCCGGGCCGCACGTTGCTGGTCACACTGCTCGATGTGCCGTTTGCGATCTCGCCCGTCGTGGTGGGACTGATGTTCCTGATGCTGTTTGGCATGCAGGGCTTCTTTGGTCCGACCCTGCAACAGTGGGGAGTCAAGATTGTCTTCGCCTGGCCGGGGCTCGTGCTGGCGACCACGTTCGTTACCCTCCCCTTCGTCGCTCGCGAGTTGATCCCCCTCATGGAATCACTCGGAGACGAAGAAGAAGTGGCCGCAGTCAGCCTTGGAGCGAATCCGTGGCAGCTGTTCTGGCGGATCACCCTCCCCAACATCAAGTGGGGACTGGTCTACGGCATGATCCAGTGTAATGCCCGAGCGATCGGTGAATTTGGAGCGGTTTATGTCATCTCCGGCCACATTGCCGGCGAGACTGACACGATGCCGCTCCGCGTGGAGAAGCTGTTTCAGGAGTACAACAACCCTGGCTCGTTCGCCGTGGCGTCTCTGCTGACGCTGATGGCCCTGGGCACGCTGCTGGGTAAGTACGTTCTGGAACTCTGGATCGCCCGGCAGATCGCTTCGCATCAGTCTGATGTTGAGGGGACCTGACGACTCGCTCCCCGGACAGATCTCTTCGGACAGCATCACACCGCACAACCAAATCGGATTCCACCATGAGTATCAAGATCCAGAACGTCTCCAAGAAGTTCGGCAGCTTCACTGCACTCGACAACGTGACGCTCGATGTCCCGTCGGGCACCCTGCTCGCTCTGCTCGGCCCCTCCGGGTCGGGCAAGACGACATTGCTCCGCATCATCGCTGGCCTGGAGCACGGCGACACAGGTTCGATCCATGTCGAGGAGAGCGATGTCACTGGCCTCTCAGCTCGCGAGCGGCAGGTCGGCTTCGTTTTCCAGCATTATGCCCTGTTCAAGCACATGAGCGTGTTTGAAAACATCGCATTCGGCATGCGGGTCCGCCACCTGCCTGATGCCGAGGTCCGGGCCCGCGTGATGGAGTTGCTCCATCTCGTGCGTCTCGAAGGTCTGGGAGGCCGCTATCCCTCCGAACTCTCGGGAGGCCAGCGACAGCGTGTCGCCCTCGCCCGAGCGCTGGCTGTGCGACCACGGCTGTTGCTACTCGACGAACCGTTCGGAGCCCTCGACGCCAAGGTCCGTCAGGAACTTCGAACCTGGCTGCGCAAGCTCCACGAGGAGATGCATGTGACGACCGTCTTTGTGACCCACGACCAGGAAGAGGCCTTCGAGGTCGCCGACCAGGTCGTTGTCATGCGGCAAGGGCACATCGAACAGGCTGGCTCACCTCAAGATGTCTTCGACCACCCCGCCACGCCGTTCGTGATGGACTTTCTGGGGCACGTCAACGTCTTCCATGGACGACTCGAAGCCGGCCAGGTCCATCTGGAGGGCTTTGCGATGGACACTCCCGAGTACCAGCACTCGGGTTCCCGCGACGCGACAGCGTACGTTCGCCCCCACGAAGTCGACCTGCATCGATCCGCTCAAAGCGACACCAGCCTCCCCGTCCGCGTGGTTCATGTGAACCCCGCTGGCCCGGTGACCCGCGTGCGACTGATCTCGGAATCGTTCGGCGTCGCGATCAACTGCGATCTGTCCGCTGACCGTTACAGCGAACTGCGACCTCGTCCGGGCGAAGACATGTTCGCCACCCCCAAACGCGTCCGTGTGTTCCTCCCGGAAGACTACGTCATCTAATCCCCCGGCCGTCGTCGGTTGCGGGGAATTCGGAATGAGTGTTCACACACTCTCCAGGACTATTCCATGCCAATCTACAACGACAATCTGCAAACCATCGGTGACACACCGCTGGTGCGAATCCAGCGTCTGACCAAAGGGATGCCTGGGCGTGTCCTGGCCAAAATTGAGGGCCGCAACCCGGCCTTCAGCGTCAAGTGCCGCATCGGTGCTGCCATGATCTGGGACGCCGAGAAGCGCGGCCTGCTCCAGCCCGGCCAACGCGTGGTCGAAGCGACGAGCGGTAACACCGGGATTGCCCTGGCGTTTGCCTGTGCCGCCAAGGGGTACCCACTGACTCTGACTATGCCCAAGACCATGTCTCAGGAACGACGGATGATGCTGCTCAGCTTCGGGGCCGAGCTGATCCTCACTCCGGGCAGCGAGGGGATGAAGGGAGCTGTGGACAAGGCCGAGGAGATCGCCAGCCAGCCCGGCTGGTTCATGCCTCGGCAGTTCGAGAACCCCGCCAACCCGCAGATCCACTTCGAGACGACCGGCCCGGAAATCTGGAACGACACCGATGGACACGTTGACGCCTTCGTGGCGGGAGTCGGCACCGGCGGAACGATCACCGGAGTCGGCCGCTACCTGAAACGGTCCCAGAAGGCCAATGTCCGCGTCGTTGCCGTGGAACCCGCCTCCAGTCCCGTCCTTTCGGGCGGCCCCGCCGGACGTCACAAGATCCAGGGAATCGGAGCCGGTTTCGTCCCGCCACTGCTCGACCGTTCCGTCATCGATGAAGTTCAGACTGTCACCGACGATGAGTCGATTGAGATGGCTCGCCGCCTCATGCGAGAGGAAGGGATCGCCTGCGGCATCAGTTGCGGTGCGGCGATGGCAGTCGCCTTGCGTCTGGCGGCCCTTCCCGAGTTTGAAGGCAAGAATATCGTGACCGTCCTGCCCGACTCGTCGGAACGATACCTCTCCACTCCGCTATTCGATAACCAGAACCTGGCTCGACAAGCGTCTTACACAGCCACCACCGTGGACCTGGGAGAATGACATGAACTCTCCACTGACAAGTCAGTTCGATTCGCGTACCGAGCCACTGCCCGATGCCACGCTGCAGGCCATCGCCAAAGCCCTTTCCGGCCTGCAATACGGCCAGGTCAGCATCATCGTCCAGAACGGCCGCGTCATGCAGATCGACCGTACTGACCGCATCCGCCTTCCCCAGTCTAAACGGCCAGACGATGAGTGATCTCGCGGGTCTCTGATGATGTTGATGGGGAAACTTGTTCGTCGAATTCCCCCTCATATTCCCAGGCTCCTGGTTCGCTGCCTCGCCTCTCTCTCATTCAAAAACCCACAACATTGTATACCTCAGATGCAA
>QWOR01000071.1 GCA_003669575.1 Planctomycetota bacterium
GATTTTGTCGATCGCCGACTTGAGTGACTTCTCGGCATTCGCTCGTTGTGTCGAACGGTAAACCAGATAGCCGGTGAGGGCTGCCACGAATCCGATCACGGCCAGGATGATTCGGAACTGCTTCCAGAACCCGCCGGGTGTGGATCGTGACCCCCTGGCTGGAGTATCGACCGCACTCGGGACAAATCGCTTGGATGCTCCTCCGACCCGAGCTGGCTCACGACGCGACCGCGATGGAGCTGCCGCATCGCGATCAGTGGCTGTTTCGAGAGCCTCCTCGACCGGGACCTCTTCCATGCCGGCTCGCGCGGAGCTTTGTTGAGGCATCTCCTTGGGGAGTGGATAAGGGTCCCGCTGTATCACGAACAGCGGTCCGCCACAGGAGCGACAAATGATTCGCTGCCATTTGGCGCGTCGCATTCCGGAATGCTTTTGCCCGCACTCGCAATACAACTCGAACGCCTGCGGGGATGACGAGTCATCCCCCTTGAAGGCGCCTGTCGCTTTCGAGATCCAGTTACTCATGGATGAGTTGGCGAGCCGGAGACAATTGAAGAAGAGAGTGTTAGTCTACTCCTCGATGCTGGTACCGACCAGCACGGAATTCCAGGCTCGGAGTGATCCACCCGGAAACGGACTCTTGGACCGACATTCGGAGGCTGTCTTTATGCATGGTGTTCGATTCCTCCTGATGTTCGCGATGGGGTTGCTCGGGATGACGAGCACGCTCTGGGCTGAACCGGCGACACTCCCTCGTAGCACGCCTGAATCGCAAGGTGTATCCTCTTTGCAGGTCCGCAAGTTCATTGAGGCCGCGGACAAACGTGTTACGACGATGCACAGCTTCATGTTGGTGCGAAATGGCCATGTCGTCGCAGAATGCTGGTGGAAACCCGAAGCCCCGGACAAGCCACATGTGCTGTGGTCATTGAGCAAGAGCTTTACGTCGACAGCTGTCGGTTTGGCGGTCGCGGAGGGGAAATTCAGTATCGACGATCCTGTCCTGAAGTTCTTCCCCGAGGACGCTCCGGCGAGCCCGTCCGAGAAGCTCAGGATGATGCGGGTGCGTGACCTGCTGACCATGTCGACGGGGCACGAGACCGAGCCCGATGTGCGGGGGCGAACTGACCAGTCGTGGGTCAAGACGTTCCTTGAACACCCCGTGCCGCACAAGCCGGGTGCCCATTTCCAGTACAACACGCCCGCAACCTACATGCTGTCGGCCATCGTCGAAAAGACGACCGGGCAGACGGTGCTTGAGTATCTGAAGCCTCGACTCTTTGAACCGCTGGGCATCGAGAATCCCCGCTGGGACACCAGTCCCCAGGGCATCACTCTGGGAGGCTACGGCCTCTTTGTGCGAACCGAAGACATTGCGAAGTTCGGTCAGCTCTATCTGCAGAAGGGGCAGTGGAACGGAAATCAACTCCTGTCACCCGAATGGGTGGCTTTGGCGACCTCGAAACAGGTCTCAAACGGCAGTGATCCGACGAAAGACTGGGATCAAGGTTATGGGTTCCAGTTCTGGAGGAGTCGTCACGGAGCCTTTCGCGGCGATGGGAAGGATGGTCAGTTTTGCGTCGTCATTCCTGAAAGGAACGTCGTGATCGCAATCACGGCCAACACCCGAGACATGCAGGGACAATTGAACGTGGTGTGGGACGAGCTGCTGTCGGCGTTCGCGGATGCCCCGCTTCCGGAGAACACGGAGGAGCAGGCCAAACTGAAGGAACTGTCGAGTCAGTTGCAGGCGCGCGATCCGAAGTAACTGCGGCACGATCGAGTATCGACTGAGCCCACACGATTCATCCGAATTCAACATGTGACCTGCGGAGTTTTTGCATGAGCCGATTTGTTGTGTCTCTGTCAGTGGGATTCTTGGCATTCAGTGTGCTGAGTGGTTGCGAGTCGGGTACGCCGCCGACCACCGCTTCGCCATCCCCAGCGACGAGTTCCTCGCCAGCCACGAGTGAGGCAAAACCTTCCGCTGAAGTCGCGGAAACCTCCAAGCCTGCAGCTGCGAAGTCCGATCCACTCAAGGATGTCGTCCCCCCCGGCCCGCTGGTGCCGTACTTCAATCCGCTCACCGAAGCGGAGATCGGCGAGGGTTGGATCTCTCTGTTCGATGGTCACTCACTCTTCGGCTGGGAACCCAATGACAAGGGCGTGAACTGGTCGGTTGCGGATGGAGCGATCACAGCTGACAGCGGGCCGATCGGGCTTTTGCTGACTTACACGCCATTCGCGGACTACCAGTTTCGCTGTGACTTTAAGATGGCAGCTGGGGGGAATAGCGGCGTCTTCCTCCGCACGCTGGCTGACCCCAAGGAGATCCAGAAGGACTGCTACGAGATCAACATCGTCGACGAGCACCCCGCGGGGTTCCTGACTGGGGCCATCGTCGGGTTCCAGAAAACCGCAGAGCCGATTCGCGGGTCGGGTGACTGGCATACGTTCCTGCTCACGGCTGACGGCTCAAAGATCACGGTGTCGCTCGATGGCAAAGAGGTCGCGTCCCACGACGACACTCGCCCCGAGGCCAGACGATCCGGGCTGATTGGCCTGCAAAAGAACGAGGGCAAGATTGAGTTCAAGAACATCGCTCTCAAGCCGCTGAACCAGAAGCCGCTGTTCAACGGGACCGACTTGGCGGGCTGGCGAGTCGTCCCGGGCAGCAAGGGAGAGTTCACGCTGGAAGAGGGCACGATCCAAGTCAAAGGCGGCGAAGGGTTCTTGGAATCGGAGTCGCAGCACAAGGATTTTGTGTTGCAGGCTCAGGCTCGTACCAATGCCGACGCGGTGAACACGGGTGTCTTCTTCCGATCCGAGCCGGGTACCGAGAAAGCGAAGTCGAACGGCTATGAGATGCAGATCGACAACACCCGCACCGAGCTAAATGCGTCCGCTCCCGGATCAGCTGCGGGTGACAGCGATCTCCCGAAGAACGCTGGCACCGGAGCAATCTTCCGCCGTGTGAACGCCCGCCGCGTGATTACCAAAGACAAAGAGTGGTCGACTGTCACTCTCATTGCTTCCGGACCGCGGATCTCGACCTATGTCAACGGCTACGCGATGGTCCACTGGGAGGACACCCGCAAGCCCGATCCGAATCCCCGTAAGGGCCAGCGTCTCGACGCCGGACACTTCAGCCTGCAGGGGCATGATCCCGGCACCGACGCGTCGTTCCGGGCGATCACGGTGAGTGACCTGCCGTAGGGCTTCACGATAGAGACGCACTCTGCTCCCCCACACCGAGACACAGCCAAACTCCTGGAATTCAACATGCCGCTCCTCGTTCGCTGTCTGATCGCCTCGCTGTTACTTGTTTCATTTGCTGTCGCCGCTCCTCCAAAGGACGACCACACTGATCCCACGTGGTATCACTCGGCGTCTGGAGAGAAGACGCCGGTGAAGACCACCGACGACTGGGCCGCTCGACGCCGCGAGGTGATTCAGCAGATGGAACGCGTCATGGGGCCGCTTCCTGATCGTTCCAAGTGGCCCGAGGCTCAGGTCCGGGTCCTGGAAAGGAACGAGTTGGAGGGGGGCCTGCAACGGCAGAAGATCCAGTTCATCGCCGACTCGAATGACCGTCCCATCAAGGCGTGGGTCTTCCTGCCGCCAGCTCCCCAGGGGCTCCCGCCGGGGGCTGGACTTCCCGCTGTGCTCTGCCTGCACCAGACTAACAACGTTGGTAAGGACGAACCGGCGGGGCTGGGGGGCCTGCCGAATCTGCATTATGCCCTGGAGCTGGCTCAGCGTGGATTCGTGACTCTGGCACCCGACTACCCGAGCTTTGGCGAATCGAATTACCAGTTCCCCAAAGAGGACGGTTACGTCAGCGGCTCGATGAAGGCGATCTCTGAAAACATGCGGGCGGTTGATGTCCTGCAGGCAATTGAGCAGGTCGATCCCGATCGCATTGGTTGCATTGGCCACTCACTCGGAGGCCACAACACCATGTTCACTGCTGCGTTCGACACTCGGATCAAGGCCCTCGTCTCCAGCTGTGGTTTTACTCGGTTCCACAAGTACTACGATGGGAATCTGATGGGGTGGACGAGCGCCCGGTACATGCCGTTGATCGCCAGTGAGTACCACAACAACCCGGACGAGGTCCCCTTCGACTTCCCGGAGATTGTGGCGGCGTTTGCTCCGCGTCCGTTTCTGGCGTGTTCGCCGACACGGGACGGCAACTTCGAGGTCTCGGGTGTCCGCGACACCATCGCAGCGGCGACCCCGATCTACAAGCTGTTCCATGCGGAGGGGGGGCTGCGTGCGGAGTACCCCGACTGTGAACACGACTTCCCACCCGCGACCCGTGAAGTGGCTTACAAGTTCCTGGCAGAGTCGCTCGCCAAGCCTTGAGGGTTTGACCCCATACTCGTGGAGGGCGAACTGCAGCGTCAGGGCGTCGCTCGTCACGTGGCGTGATGCAGGATACCATGACGAGGCATACGCGTTTCTTTCTCTCTCGAATGTAGACATTCCACAGATTCCCAACGATGGTTGCTCCCAATATCAGCCGTGATTTTCTTGTCCGCTACGGAGTTGTGCCCGAGGTGGCGAGGTGCCGCCTGGAGGATGGGCTCGCTCGAACTCAGCGCGGCGATCAGGTGGTCGTCCTCACGCATCGAGGTGAACAGCTCGGTGAAGTGCTGGGGGATGTGAGATCTCAGTCCGATTTCCCTGCAGCGTTTACGATCTTGCGTCCGGTGACCGAGGCCGACCTTGCAGCTGCTCAACGAGCCGTGGAACAAGCGTCGGTGGAGTTTGCCGATTGGACCAGGCGAATCGAAGAGTGGAAGATTGATCTGCAGATCATTGATCTGGAACACACACTCGATGGTGAAAAGTTAATTCTGTACGTACTCAATGAACGTGGCCCGGAGTGTACTCGACTCGCGATTCAGGCTGCGGCCAGTGGGTTTGGAGTGATTGAAGTTCAACCTGTTGGCGCAGAGGGGTTGATTAGCCAGCCTGCTGCCGGTGGAGGATGTGGAAGCGGCGGTGGCGGGTGTGGTAGCGGTGGCTGCGGACACTGAGAACGTGTCGCGGCAGCCTGCGCGAGTCTCAGGCAGCGTTCCTGTCGCTCTCACTGGACGTGATCGCTGAACTTGATCGCCATTTTGGTGCATTGGTGAGTTCCCGTCAGGCGCGGTACAGTGCTGGAACTATGAATCAGAACCGAGAGCGCCCGGCAGGTCAGACCGTTGAATTGGAATCGACACCGCGTCGAAGGTATCTCGTCAGTTTTGATCCCAAGCGGGTTCCGCATCGATTCGCAGATGTCCTGGTGATCGGTTCAGGGATCGCTGGCGTACGGGCTGCCCTGGAAATCGACCCGCGACTGAAGGTCGTCGTGGTCACTAAGGACCGGCTGGAGCTGTCCAACAGCGCCTGGGCCCAGGGGGGCATCGCGGGGGTCCTCGATCCCTCCGACACGGTGAGTAATCATGTTGAAGACACCATGACAGCCGGGGCGGGGTTGTGCGATCGGCACGTTGTGGAATCGGTGGTGAACTCGGCCCCCGATCTGATTCGCGAGCTGGTGCGGCTGGGGGCTCACTTTGATGAGCAGAACGGTGAACTGGCCCTGACGACGGAAGGGGGCCACAGCCACCCGCGCGTGGCGCATGCTCTGGGCGATGCGACTGGCAAAGAGGTGATGCGGGCCCTCATCGACCGGCTGCGCGACCATCCGACCTGCGAGATGTGGGAGAAGACGTTCACGATCGATCTTCTGACCCATGAGAATCAGTGCCAGGGGGCGCTGGTCTGGCACCCGGGACACGGCAAGACCTTCGTCTGGGCCAAGCAGACGATCCTGTGTACGGGCGGGGCGGGAAGGCTGTACCGCGAAACAACCAACCCCGATATCGCGACTGCCGATGGTCATGCGGTCGCGTTCCGGGCTGGGGCCACCGTTCGTGACATGGAAATGATGCAGTTTCATCCCACGGTGCTGTACATCGCAGGGGGCTCGCGTCACCTGATCTCGGAAGCAGTTCGTGGCGAGGGAGCCCACCTGATCGACTATCGCGGGAATCGGTTCATGGCCGATTACCATCCGCTGATGGAGCTGGCTCCGCGTGACATTGTCAGCCGGGCGATCACTGATCAGATGGAGAAGACACGGCATTCATGCGTCTATCTCGATCTGAAGCATATTCCCGAAGCGAAGGTCATCGAACGCTTCCCGCACATTCGCAAGGTCTGCCAGGAGTTTGGTCTCGATCTGGCCCGCGACCCGATCCCCGTGCGACCGGGGGCACACTACATGATTGGCGGTCTGACGGTCGATCTGGAGGGGCGGACATCGCTGCCGAACCTGTGGGCAGCCGGGGAAGTGACCAGTACAGGACTGCACGGGGCCAACCGCCTCGCTTCGAACAGCTTGCTGGAAGGATTGTATTACGGAGTCCGCTGTGGCCGCGGAGCCAGCCGGGCGGCACTCTCGATTCCCGATAATTTCTGTATTACTCCGCTGGTTTCAGAGCCTCCCGCTGCGGCGGGTGAGATGACTGATGAGTTGAATCTGGTCGACTTGAGAAACTCACTGGCCAGTCTGATGGGACGGTATGTGGGCATCCGCCGCGACGCAGAGGGGCTGGCTGTCGCGGCAGAGCAGGTCGAGTTCTGGGACCGGTATGTGTCGCAGCGGGAGTTCAATACGGTTCAAGGCTGGGAGCTGCAGAACATGCTGCTGGTGGCCAAGCTGATGATCAAGTCGGCCTTGGCAAGAACGGAAAGCCGCGGCGTACATTTTCGAAGCGATTTCCCCCAACCAGTGTTCGAGCCGCAAACGCATGTGGTCACGCATCGCGGCGGTGAGTAGTAGTCACACCGCAAGACTGATTCTGCATCAGACGCCGGCGTTCTGGTCATTCAGACTGGTGAGATGTCCGCTCAGTATTCAAGTTTCATGGCCATGGGCATGCGTCGGCCGAATCCGAACGCTCTCGGGGAAAGCTTCACTCCGGGGGCCATCTGGCGGCGTTTGAATTCGTTGCGATCGAGGCGAGTCGCGACCCAGCGGACCTGCTCAATGGAGAACTGCTTCGCCAGATCCTCGATGGAGTCCTCGTGGTCGACCAGTCCTTCCAGGATGCCATCCAGAATCGGATAGGCTGGCAGAGTGTCCTGATCGAATTGATTGGGGGCCAGTTCGGCGCTGGGGGCCTTTTCGATCGTGCTGTGCGGGATCACTTCGCGTTTTTCGACGGTGGAATTGATGTATCTGGCCAGGGCGTAGACATCCCGCTTATAGAGATCGCTGAGCATGGCGAATCCACCGCACATGTCTCCGTAGAGAGTGCAGTAGCCCACCGCCAGTTCGCTCTTGTTCCCAGTGGCGAGGGCAATCCACCCACGGCGGTTACTGCGGGTCATGACAATCGCCCCACGGATGCGAGCCTGCAGATTCTGGTCAGCGAGGCCACCCGGCTGGCTGGCGAGGTCCTGGCCAATCACCGGCATCGCCTCGTACGATTTATGAGTGTCGTCGATCGAGACCAGCTGGCCATCGACGCCCAGGGCCTTGACCAGAGCCCAGGCGTCGTCGATTGAATGTTGACTGCTGTACCGGCTGGGCATCAGGATTCCATGCACATTCTCCGGCCCGACGGCCCGGGCGGCGATGTAGCACGCTACCGCACTGTCGATGCCACCCGACAGCCCCAGGACGCAATCGGTGAAGCCGCAGCGACGCATGTAGTCGCGGAGCCCCAGAGTCAGCGCTTCCAGAAGCTGGTACTCACGCGGTGGGTCGCGGGGGTCGAGAACTGGTGGCAGTTGGTCCAGGTCGACGATGTCGAGGTCGGTCCGAAAGCCTGCTGATTGGTGGCGGACCTGTCCGCGACTGTCCATGACGAAGCTGTGGCCATCGAACACGAGGTCATCGTGTCCGCCGATTTGATTGACGAAGACAAACGGAAGCCCTGTCTGGAGGACGTGAGCGGCGATGAGGTTCCGCCGGCGGGCTGCTTTGTCGACCTCGAAGGGGCTGGCCGACAGGTTGATCAGGATCTCCGCCCCCTGACGAGCCAGTTCGCGGACCGGGTCGATGAATTTTTCTTCCGGGATGTGGTAGAAGGTCTCGGGCTGGCCCCACCAGGCGTCTTCGCAGATATGGACGCCGAGCTTTCGCCCCATGAACTCGATGGGACGGAGTCGCTCGGGACGCTGGGGTCGGAAGTACCGCCGCTCGTCGAACACGTCGTAGTTGGGCAAGAGCGTTTTATGGACTCGGTCGACGACTTTTCCGTCGGCGAGAAGTGAGGCGGAATTGTGGTGGGCTCCGTTCTCGCCGGTACTGGGGTGGCCCACCAGAATCGCTGTTTTGCCCAATGTCAGCTGGGCCAGACGTTCGACAGCGGCCTCGCAGCGGGGAATGAAGCCATCACGCAACAGCAGGTCTTTCGGGGGGTATCCACACACTGCTAACTCTGGCAGTACAAGCAGTTGCGCCCCATTCTCGGCTGCTCCCCGATGGGCCTGCTCGATCAGCTGGCAGTTTCCGTGAAGATCGCCAATCGTGGGATTGACCTGGCCAATTGCAAATCGCATGAATCCGCCTGTACCGCCGGAATGATTGTGAAGAGCTGCGAAACCGGACGCTGGGTCGAGATTGTAGCAGGTTGTCGAAAAATAAAGATTTCCGAGAACCTTGACAGGTTGCCGGTGGTCGATACCCTACGCACCCACTGGCCCCATCGTCTAGTGGCCTAGGACACAGGATTTTCAGTCCTGTTACTGGGGTTCGAATCCCCATGGGGTCATCAAAAACGCCGCACCTTCAAAGGTGCGGCGTTTTTCGTTGGTACCGTACGAATTCCCAGATTCCCGGACTGCTCCGCCCGCGGCCGCATTCGCCTTAATTCCGCTCTCCCTCTCTGGTCGAGACAAGCCTGTGGACCGTTTGGTCTGCAGTCGGCGATGCATGCGCGGCCTTGAGAAAGTGTGATTATGAACGACGAATCCTGGCGGACACTGTTTGAGAACTGGCCGCAGACGTTTGCTCGGTCGGGCGTTCTGATCACGCAATTTGGTGAGTCGGTCCCGTTTAATGACTTCCGGGTCAACGAGGGCATCCTGCTGGTTCAACGGGAACGCCCCGACACAATCGGAGCCCGCAAATTGATGTTGAGTTTCACTGCCATTGTGGCACTCAAACTCGTGGGAGTGGAAGAACTCGAATTCTACGACGCCATGGGCTTCCATAGCTGAGTGGATTGAGGTGTGAAATGCGATGTGCCTGCAAAATGAGCAGCCTGTTTTGCGGGCACAGTTCGTTTTGTAGAATTTACTGGACGGGTTGAATCGCGACTGTTATCCTTTTGATGTCGTGGCTGAATTGATGCGGATTTCATCCTGTCTCAGAGAGCAGGCTCCGCAGACGCACCAGGAAGGAGTTGGCCATGTTGGTATTGTCCAGGAAGGCCGGAGAGCGAATCCTCATCGGCGAAGATGTCGTGATTAACATCGTGCGCATTGGTCCGAACACCGTGAAGATCGGGATCGACGCACCGAAGAACGTCAGCATTGTTCGCGAAGAACTCTGCGAACCTGCGGAATCAGCCGCAGCCACTGGCGAAGGTCACAACGGGAAATAATCCGGGGGGGATCGGGTCTCCTGACGAATGATTCGGGTTGTGAACTCTTTGTATTGAAAGAGTTTGCGTTAATTTATTGGTGGTGAACACCACCTGTTTTAGTGCATTTTTAAGGCGATTTGGGCTCACCGGGAGATTCAATACGTCAAAACGTTTCGTTTTTTAAGCCTGTTTTACTGTACGGATTGTCACTGTTGAGGGCGTCACGGGTTGAGTCTTCGCCTTCCCACAGGTATTCTGCCTCGCTTCTCAAGCGGAGTCTTCTCCGTTGGCGGGGACGGTGTTCCCTGACCTCGATCCACGGACAGATGTGGGTGGTTGCCACCACTCACCACACAGCAGCATTGGGGCAACGGTCGTGCGGTTCACCCTCGTTGATCGAATTCTGGCTCTTGAGTCGGGCAAGTCCATCACGGCGATCAAAAACCTGTCACTGGCAGAAGAATATCTGGCGGACCACTTCCCCGGATTCCCGGTCTTGCCAGGTGTCCTGATGATCGAGTCGCTCGTTCAGGCTGGCGGCTGGCTGATCCGCGAAACCGAAGGGTTCAAGTACAGCACGATCCTGCTCAAGGAGGCTCGGGCGGTGAAGTTCAACAACTTCGTGAAGCCCGGCCACACCCTCCAGGTCGAGTGCGAGATCTCGAAACACGAGGGCAACCTCTACACGCTCAAGGGGACGGGGACCGTCGACGGGACTTCGGCCGTGAGCGCGAAAATCACGCTGGAACAATTCAACCTGGCTGACAAGAACCCCGATTTGAAGAAGTCGGACGATCTTCGCATCCAGAAGCTCCGCGAGTTGTTCGCCTGCTTGTGGCAGGTGGCGTGACGAAAGCGGGCAGCCATTCGCTGGCCCGCGGGCATCAGATGTAGGGCAGACGGACGGTCTCCCTCGGACAAATCAGAGAGGGCAGTTCGCAACATCTGCCCACACCTCTTCGAGACAAACCATGAAACTGGCAGGCAAAATCGCACTGGTGACCGGCGGCAGCCGAGGTATTGGCAAGGCTGTGGTCGAAGCCCTGGCTCGCGAAGGGGCCAAGGTCGCTTTCGTCTACAAGTCGAATGCCGATTCCGCAAACGCACTCGTCGCTGATCAGGCTGCCCAGGGCCGCGAAGTGATCGCCTTCCAGTGCGATGTCAGCAAGAAGGACGAAGCCGACGCCATCGTCCAGAAGGTGCTCGACAAGTGGTCGCGAATCGACATCCTGATCAACAACGCTGGCATCATTAAGGACGGCTTGCTGGCCGCCATGACCGCCGAAAACTGGCAGGCCGTGATCGACACCAACCTGACCAGCGTCTTCAACTTCGCCCAGGCTGTCATGCGGCCGATGATGTCCCAGCGATACGGTCGTATCGTCAACATGTCGAGCGTTGCCGCCGAATACGGCAACCAGGGGCAGGTCAACTATGCCGCCAGCAAGGGAGGTATTCAGGGCCTGACCCGCTGCCTGGCCACGGAAATTGGTCGCCGCAACATCACCGTCAATGCCATCGCTCCCGGTTTCATCGAGACCGATATGACCGAAACCGTGCGTTCGATGGGTGGCGAAAAGTTCAAGGAAGTCGTGGCGGGGATCTCGCTGCGTCGCCTCGGGAAGCCGGAAGACATCGCCAATGCGGCACTCTTCCTGGCCAGCGATGACGCCGCCTACATCACTGGCCACGTGCTGACCGTTGACGGGGGCTTGACCCTCGGTGGAATTTGAGGAAGGCTGACGTTCTGGGGGTCAGGGCCCAGAGCCAACGTTTGACTCATCGATCGCAACCAGAATCTGAGGCCGTACGCGAGGACGCGGGCCTCTCCAGCAGGCTCTCCACCCGGAGACCCTCTGGCACTTGGCCCTCGCCTCCAGGCCCGAGGCCTTCTTACCAACACAGTTCGCATCGCAAGTCGGTTCAGGGCAGGGTCAGACAATCCGGCTCGAGAATTCCCGACGAATCTGGCGGTGTTCGCCAGATTTGCCGCGTTGCAATCACTACGGGAGAAATCCATGCCGAGTCGTGACGAGATTTTCGAAAAGGTCCGCGAGACACTGGTCGACGCACTGGGAGTCGATGACGACGAAGTCACGTCTGCCGCCACGTTGATTGGTGATCTGGGAGCCGAGTCAATCGACTTCCTGGACATCGTGTTCCGCCTCGAAAAGAACTTTGACATCAAGATCCCACGTGGCGAACTGTTCCCCGAGAACATCGCTTCTGCGGACTCGGGCTTCGTCGCCGCGGGTAAGATCACCGATGCGGGTCTCGCCGAACTGCGGACTCGTATGCCTCACGCAGACATCGAGAAGTTCGCAGCTGACCCCCGCGTTGAGCGGATGTCGGATCTGTTCACCGTCGACATGATCTGCAAGTTCCTGGCTGCCAAGCTGGGTGCGTAGTTTCGTTGATCGATGAGGGTTTAGGGTTGAGCGTAGGAATCGGAACCTGCAGGTCTCCGATTCCTGACGCTCGGCACCTCATCACAGTCTGTCTGCTCCCCCCACACATTTACGGTTCTCGCTATGCGCTGGTTCTGGATCGACCGTATTATCGAATTCCACAGCGGAAAATCGGCCAAGGCGATCAAGAACGTCTCGCTGGCTGAAGAGCATCTGCACGATCACTATCCCGGTTTTCCGGTGATGCCTGGTTCCCTCATGATTGAGGGCATGGCGCAGAC
The DNA here is from genome assembly GCA_003669575.1 of Planctomycetota bacterium. GTDB lineage: Bacteria > Planctomycetota > Planctomycetia > Planctomycetales > Planctomycetaceae > TH-plancto1. Next base: position 12,286 of record QWOR01000071.1, read on the forward strand.
CGGCGGCATCCTGCTCGGTGAATCACACGGCTTCAAGCACGTCGTGATCCTGGCCAAGATCCCCAAGGTCGTTTTTCACAGCTGGGCCTGCCCCGGCGACCAATTGGTCTACTCGGCCGAACTGCTGGACGCTCGCGAAGAGGGTGGCATGACAGCTGTCCGCGCGACCTGCGGCGATCGCCTTGTCGCGGAAGCGGAGATTTTCTTCGCCCACGTCGACAAGTCGGAAGCCGGTCCCGCCGGAGCGAAACAGAAAAACTTCGTCTTCGAACTCGGCCTGCTCGATGTCCTGGATGTCGGCAAAGCGGGCGACGGCACCAAGTAATTCGATTCGTTCACGCCGGATGAGGCTTCACCAGGCGGCCTCATTCGCGTGAGTTTTCGGTCTCATTAAGCTGCGTAGAGCCAGTGTCACAAGAGTTGTCGACACAGCCCGCAGGATGAGCGTCTGTTCCCAGATCGCGGATGTCCCAGACTTGAAATTGGCGAGCTCCGGGACCAGCAGCCATCCCAGGCTCAAGATGAATACCAGCAGAGCCACTCGCAGCCCGTTTGTCTCGGCGTGGCTGATACGGAAGTTGCTGGCCAGCGTCGCCATGAAGACTCCCGCCAGCACGCGCGGCCCCAGGACTCCCCCCTGCGCTGCATCCACGACGAGCCCGCAGAGAGCCGCAGCCCAGACGCTGTGTCGCAGCTCTCGCATGGCCAGCAGCAGGATGAATACCGCCGTGGCACTCGGCCAGCGGGCATGCTCCGGGCTGCATGAAAAGTCCCAGACACAGCTGGCATATCCGAGAACGGTCCAGGCGATCAATCGAATCATCGCACGCTGCCTCGGGCATCGCTCTCCCAGTGACGGTCCCACAGGAGGGATCGAGTGATCTGGAGAGAGATCATGGCCCTCCCTCCTTCGAATCGACTGCTTCGTCCAGCTGCGGTTTCGACTGCCGGAGTGAAAGCCCAAGCACCAGTACCTCACTCGGCGGAGTCCCCCGAATGACCGGCGTCACCGAAATTGACCAGTCGGGCTCACCCGGGAGAACTTCTGCTCGCGTGATCGTTCCGTAGAACAGAGGCGGCGAAAGTGGGACTCCTCGCAGTGAAGTAAACACTAGGTCTCCCTCGGCGACCGGCTCAGTCGTTCCGACATGCAGCAGACGGCAATCGCCCTTCCCCGTTCCAGCAAGTATTCCTTCGGCACCGAGGATCGCCTCATTGTCCTGCAAGCGAACGATCTGGGCCTGTCCACGAAACTCGGAATCCGTGACCGGCTGAATCGTGCTGGTCCAGCGACTGATCCGTGTGATTCGCCCGATGACAGTTCGTCCGGCCAGCACCAGATCATCCGCAACGATACCACTCCCCTGTCCCTGATCGACGATCGACTCGCCCGATGCGAGTACCAGATCGTCCGCAGCGATTTTGTTTGCCGTCCCCCCGCGAATCACAGCGTTAGGCAGTGTCGCAAGTCCTCGGCGTTCCCATCCAATGACTCGGGCCTGACGCAGCTGTGGCTTGATCATCAGAGGGGCAGTCGCAGCTTCTGGCCACTCGGGGACTCGATTGGCCTCCGCCAGCTCTGCCTTCAAGCGAGCCGCCTCCGCCTGCCAATATCGAGCCTGCCTTTGCCACGAAGAATCGACGGGTTCAGGGCTCCCGGCAGCAGGACCATTCACGGCCTGCGGGATCGCTAACGCGATGACGCTCTGCCCGGGTGAGAGGCTGTCGCGAACCAGACTCCGGACCTTTCCGGTCCAGACCTCGGGCAGACACACCAGAAGTCCGCCCACCAGCAAACCGCCGATGATTGTCAGCCAGCCCGATGCAGTCTGGGACTCAGCGGCCATCGGTGACCAGACTCTCTTTCCAGAGGTCGAAGTGTTCCAGACAGATCAATGCCCCGCGGATCGAAGTCCGCTCCGGGTCATGGTCACGCCGCACCGGAATCCCGATCTGCTCACGGAGGAACTGTTCCATGCCGCGCAGCTGGGCGGTCCCACCCGTCAGAACCATGCCGGTGTCGGCGAGGTCGGCTACGAGCTGGGGATGGCAGCGTTCAATGGTCGAGCGAATCCCCTGGACCACCTCATGCAGCGGGTCGGCCAGAGCCAGACGGACTTCTTCGCTGACGATGACCACCTTGCGCGCGACACCACTGATGATGTCTAGCCCTCGAATTTCAATCGAAAGTTCACGGTCCAGCGGCACAGCGCTGCCGACTTCCCGTTTGATCTGTTCTGCCGTGGAAGAGCTGACCCGCAAGGCATGCTGACGACGGAGGAAATCGATGATCGCCTGATCGAGATGATCGCCCGCGACCGGAAGCGTCTGGCCCGCGACTTCATCGCCCAGGCTCATCACCGAGACCTGTGACGCACCGCCGCCCAGATCACACACCATGCTTGCCAGTGGTTCGGAGATCGGCAAACCTGCCCCGATGCACGCGGCCTTCGTCACCGGCAACAGGAACACCCGTTCCGCACCGGCTCTTTCCACGCTCGTAAAGACCGCCCGGCTTTCGACCGGCGAGAGGCCCGACGGAACGGTGACCACCACGCGGGGATGCCCTTTGGCTCCCTTCATCGCCTTCCGGAGGAAGTACGACACCATGGCTTCGCACAGCTCGAAGTCGGTAATCGCTCCGTTGCGAATCGGCTGTACGGCACTGATGGAGTCGGGAGTCCGCCCCACCATCTGACGGGCGAGCGTCCCGACACAGGTCCCGCGTCCGAGGATCCTGCGGCTGCCAGTTTCGAGCGCAATCACCGACGGTTCCTCGAGAACAACACCTCGCCCCGGAATCGCAATCCGGGTCCAGGTCGTTCCGAGATCGAGCGCCACATCGGGCGTCAACCAGCGGCGAAAACGATGAAACATCCTGTCCCCCCAACGATACGTCCATGAACACGCTCGTTTTACCCCAGCAGCCAATTTTGCCGCAAGGTGAGTCGCGCCTGAGGTGGCTACCTGTGCGATGCCACCGACCCGATTGTGTCGCTGCGAGTCATCTACTGCCCGTCGTGACGATCTCTCGCATGACTACCATCAACTCACATAAATGAGTGAAAACACTTGTTGCCGCTAAAAAGCGATGCGATGTCGACAGCGTTGTGATCCTGCCACTCAGGTTGTTGACTGAACAGATTGGATTGCGTAAGACTTAAGCGTTGGACCTCAAGGAATATGACGATGTCTGGTAAATGGCGCTCAGGTCAGTCTGAAGAGCAAAGCGTATCTGCCGAGATGCGACAGATCCACCACGACCTTGCAGGTGTGATGCGTTTGGGGCAGATGCAGGCAGAACTCTTGAGAAGCATCCAGACGCGGCTCGGGATCCTCTCGCAAGAACGTAGTACACGTGGGAAATAGGCACCGCCGGGTCACATCAACGTCGCTTGAAATCGCTTTCGTCCCTTTGGGGTAAACCCCTTCTTCACGCCAGTTGCGACCTCCAGGTGGGGTCGTCCTCTCTCTGCTGGAGCATTGAGTCGTCAGGCGATCTTCACACGATCTCGCCTGGCGACTCGACGGTCGCAACGCTCTCCCGCTACCATACGACTGTCGGGCGATTTCCGTTCGGCATCGCTCTTTCTGATTCAGGAATTCCGCTCGATGAAGGTGCTGGTCATTGGCCAAGGTGGACGAGAGCACGCTCTCGCCTGGAAACTCAAGCAATCCCCCAAAGTGACCGAAGTGCTCTGCGCGCCGGGCAATGCGGGAACTGCTGACGATGTCCGCAATGTGGCAGTTGCCAGCACCGATATCCCCGGCCTGGTGAAACTCGCGAAGGCCGAGAAGGTCGACCTGACTGTCGTTGGCCCGGAAGCTCCACTCGTGGAGGGCGTGGTCGATGCCTTCAAGGCTGCGGGCCTGACGGTCTTTGGCCCGACCAAGGCTGCGGCCCAGTTGGAAGGTAGCAAGATTTTCTGCAAGGACATCCTGCGGAAGGCGAACGTCCCGACTGCCGAAGCCTGGGCCTTTACCGACCTCGAACAGGCGTACCAGTTTCTTGAAGAGCGCGAAGACTCCCCCTATGTCGTCAAAGCCGACGGACTGGCTGCGGGCAAGGGTGTGGTGATCTGCGCCAACCGCGAAGAGGCCCGTTCCGCCATCAAGCTGATGATGCGCAAACGGGAGTTCGGCGCTGCGGGCGATCGCATCCTGATCGAAGAATGTCTTGTCGGGGAAGAGGTCAGTATCCTCGCCATCGTCGATGGTCGTACGATCATTCCGCTCGAACCCGCTCAGGACCACAAGCGGGCTTACGACAACGACGAGGGGCCGAACACGGGCGGCATGGGGGCCTACACCCCCGCTTCGTTCGCGACTCCGGACCTGATGGCGACCGTGATCGAAAAGATCCTGATTCCCACCGTTCACACGATGAAGAAGCAGGGCTGCGAGTTCAGCGGAATACTCTACGCGGGAATCATGCTGACCTCTGCGGGCCCGAAGGTCCTCGAATACAACGTCCGCATGGGGGACCCTGAAACCCAGCCGGTCCTGATGCGACTCAAGTCCGACCTGTTTGAAATCCTCTATGCAGCAGCTCAGGGGCGATTGAAAGAGTTCGAGGAAATCGAATGGGATTCACGAACCGCTGTCAGCGTCGTCATGGCTGCAGAGGGATACCCCTATAAATACACAAACGGCAAGGTGATCCGCGGCCTTGATGCCGCTGCCAAGCTCCCGGATGTGAAGGTCTTCCACGCGGGAACCGATCGTTTGGGAAATGACGTGGTGACCAACGGCGGTCGTGTGCTGGGCGTGACTGCTCTTGGCGACGATGTCGCGGACGCCAAGCGGAAAGCCTACGAAGCTGTCAAATGCATCCGCTGGGAAGGTGCCTGGTGCCGCAAAGATATTTCGGACAAGGCCCGCATGGGGGAAACCGTTCGTCACGGCGGTATGTTCCCCAAAAAGCCAACCGTAGTCGAAGAAGGAGAAGACTCAGTCACCGAGTAAGCACATCGGTACCGAGTCCGTTAAAGGAAGAAGGATGAACGTTCCGACCCAGCCCCTGAAGATCTCGCGTGAATTGCTCAATATTGTTCAGATCATGTTGGGGATCTTTTCTGCTGGCATGGGCATCGATGGGTTCCTGCTGTCGAGTAACTTCATCGATGGCGGTGTGACCGGAGTCTCGATGTTGCTTTCGAAGGTGACCGGGATCCCGCTGTCGGTTTGGCTGCCGTTGGTCAATCTCCCGTTCATTGCTCTGGGGTACCGTCAGATTGGACGGGCCTTCGCCATTCGCAGCGTCCTGGCGATTGCGTTTCTCTCGCTCGTCCTCGCGGTCGTTCCGTTTCCCGATGTGACGTCCGACCTGACTCTGACCGCTGTGTTCGGGGGCTTCTTTATTGGAGCCGGCATTGGTCTGGCCGTCCGGGGAGGAGCTGTCCTCGACGGGACCGAAATCGCCGCTCTGATCCTCAGCAAGCACAGCCACCTGTTCAAGGTGGGGGACTTGATTCTGGGGTTCAACATCGTCCTGTTCTTGCTGGCAATGACCGTGCTGAGTGTGGAACAGGCCCTCTACTCGATTCTCACCTACGTGGCTGCGGCCAAGACGCTCGACTTCGTGATCTACGGAGTCGATGAACTGACCGCGATTACCATCATTTCCGAGCAGAACGCTGCGATCCGTACGAGCATTACTGAGACGCTCGGCCGGGGGGTCACTGTCTATCGTGGTTACGGCGGCAAGAGCGGGGCCGAGCAGAACATCCTGTACTGTGTGGTGACCCGCCTGGAAATCGGCCGCATCAAGACCCTGATCCGGTCGATCGACCCCCGCGCCTTCGTCGTCGTCCACGCGTTGTCCTCCGCGGAGGGTGGCGTGATCAAGCAGTCCAATAACCACTGAGGATACCCAGCTGTGGACGGCTCACGAGGTCGTCATACTGGGCAGGTTCTCGTCCATTCGCCCGTGTGATGATTGTGGGCTGTCGCTACGGTCTCTCAGACTGGCTTGGCTGTCCTTCTATGGACTGTGGTATAAGGTAATGCGAAAGCCAGTCCCCGGACCACCCGATGTTGAATTCTCAGACTCTCTTCTGGATCGCGTCCGGCCTGATCGGGTCAGCAGTCGCCGTGCTGGTTCTGGTCGTGCGGACGGCCCTGGATCGGAGTGCGGAGTCCTCGGTTGATCCCGACCGGTACGATGTCGCCCGGCTCGCCGATCTCCGGGAAGCGAGTCTGATTGTCAGGGTATTCGAGCCGCTGGTTCACCTGCTGGGTGGAGTCGCGAGGCGATTGCTGCCGGAAGAACTCCCCGCGGTACAACGCGATCTGCATGTCTCCGGGGCATCCAGGGCCTGGAAGCCGGAGGAGTGGCTAGCCTCCACGGTGATCGCGGCTTCGCTGTTTTCGCTTCCCGGCGGATTGTGGTGTCTGCGGGAGTTTGGATTGCCAGGCCTTGTGATGGCAGCTGTGTTCGTATTGGTTGTTGCGGTCGTGATGCGAAGACGGCTGCACACTCAGGCTGTCCGGCGAATGTGGCGGATTAAGACCCGGTTGCCGTACTTTCTGGATCTGGTGAACCTGTTAATGGAAGCTGGGGCGACCTTCCTCAACGCACTGCGTGAGGCCGTCCGCGAGTTCGCCGACCAGCCGGTGGGTCAGGAGTTCGGGCGCGTGCTGACGGAACTAAGCCTGGGACGCAATCGGTCGGCTGCTCTCGAATCGATGCGGGACCGGCTTCAGGATGACGAGATCACCAGCCTTGTCGGTGCCATCATCCAGGGCGAGGAGCACGGCTCACCGCTGGCTCAGGTCCTGCGAGGCCAGGCCGATTTCCTGCGCATCAAGCGGACTCAGAGGGCCGAAACGATTGCGGGCGAGGCGGGCGTCCAGATGCTGTTCCCCGCGATGCTCGTCATGATGGCGACAGTGATCCTGATCCTCGCTCCCTTTGCGATGGAGTTCGTCTCCGGCAGCTTCTTCGACCGCTGATGTTCTCTGGGGTTGTCGCTGTTTGTCGGCGCTGATGGGCCGGCTGCTCAACCGCCTGCGAAACCTACTCAATCGTCGCTTTGACGATGTAGTCGAGCTTGGGGAACTCGCTCTTTAGATAGGCATTCCCTTTGCGTTCGATGCGATCCTGTTTCGGCTCCTCGCCGTACCGGCTGTACAGTGACTCAGCCACATCCATCCCTTCGATGATTTTTCCGAAGGGGGCGAACCCCTGACGGTCGAGTGCCGAATTGTTGCCGTAGTTGATAAAGAACTGCGTCGTGCGGCTGTCGGGGTCATTGGTCTTCGCGAATGTGACGAAGCCCGGTTTGTTGGACTGGATTACCGGGTCGTCTCGCAGCTTCTTCTTGCGCCATTGTGCGTTGAAATCGGGATCTCCGTTCATCCCCACCTGGGCCATGAACCCTTCCACGATGCGGAAAAAACGGCACTCGTCGTAGAAGCCAGCCTCGACCAGCTCGCGGAATCGTTTGGCTCCGCGTGGTGCCCACTCCGGGTGGACTTCGATCACGATGTTGCCCTTCGAGGTCTCCAGGTGGACCAGATAGGGTTCCTGGTCCGTGCCGGAGACCTGCTGGATTTCGGACAAGCTGACCTTACCCGGCTCCTCGGGCTCTTCCTTATCGGTTCTGGCGACGGTTCGAGCCCCCATGCAACCTGCGATCAATAGACCAAACAGGCCGCCCCAGAGAATGAGTCGGGACATCGACATTCACGCATCCTTGCGGAAAAATCCAGCTTCGACCGGTTCCGCCAATCCGGACCGGTGTTCGAGTCGCCGATCATGTACCAGATTCCGAAAATTTGGACAAGCTGAAGCTTGCCAGCCACGTGGGAGGGGCACATTCAGAAATCACCTTCTTGACGCCGCGGCACCGGGTTCAGGAAGATATCGATTCGGCTCCCCGTGGAGCGGTAGTGTTCATTCGTCTCGTAAGCCAATTCATCCATGCGCGTCCTCTCTGGCATTCAACCGACCGGCAAGATTCACTGGGGAAACTACTTCGGGGCCATCCGCCAGTACATCGAACTGCAGAATCACCCGGCAGCTCTGTATTTCATTGCCGATCTGCATGCGCTGACGACGGTACGGAATCCTGCCGACCTGCAGGCGAACGTCACCAATGCCGCTCTCGACCTGCTGGCACTGGGGCTCGATCCCGCGAAGGCGACACTTTATGTCCAGTCGGATGTGCCCGAGGTCACTGAGCTGACGTGGCTGTTGATGACGGTCACGCAAATGCATCTGCTGGAGAAGTGCCACGCCTACAAGGACAAAAAGGCTAAGGGGATCGCAGCTGACGCCGGGCTGTTCACGTACCCGGTCCTGATGGCAGCTGACATTCTGCTGTACGACAGCAATCTGGTGCCGGTCGGTCAGGATCAGATTCAGCATATCGAAGTGACTCGCGACGTCGGCCAGCGGTTCAACACGATCTACGAGAAAGAGGTCTTTGTCCTGCCCGAACCGTACGTGGTGCAGTCGCTGGCCAAGGTCCCCGGCCTCGACGGCGAGAAGATGTCGAAAAGCTACAACAACACGATCGAAGTCTTCATGGAGCCGAAGCAGCTGCGCAGGAAGATCATGTCGATCAAGACCGACTCGAAGGGGATGGAAGAGGTCAAAGACCCGGAGACCTGTTCGGTCTTCACGCTCTACAAGCTCTTCGCCAATGAGGAGCAGCAGGCTGCACTGGCCGAGAAGTATCGTGCCGGTGGCATGGGCTACGGCGAGGCGAAGCAGGCTCTCTACGACAGCGCGATGGAGGCCTTCGGCCCCGCCTTCGACCGGCGCAAACAGCTCGCCGAAGATCCCGACACCGTCCGCGACATCCTGAAAGAGGGAGCGAGAAAGGCCCGCGAGAAGGCCCAGGAAGTGTTGCAGCGAGCGAGAGACGCCTGCGGGCTTGGGGGCCGGTAGATCGTGCGCATCCATTCAAACTCGACATCCATTGAACAGCTTTTTTGGCTGCGACGAACTCCAGCTTGAACCGATTTGAGTTGCTGTGAGGCCCCCACTTTTTAGAGTCAAACAAGCAGATCGGTTTGTTTTCTGCGTCGGAAACGGGCAGACCTGCCGAGCCTTCCGGCAGTGCTCGCATGAGGGGTTAAAATTCATCCGATACTCACCAAAACTCCTATTGCCCTCCGAGCGGCGGTGCATAATATACCCGCAGTGTCGTGCCTCACGCAGCGCGACTGGACTATCGGCCCGAAACGCGCGGACCGGCTTGCCGGTGCGAATCGGGATGTCTTGCGAGAAAGGAGGTGGTCCTGTGATAGATTTTAGCCAACGAGGTGTCACCGTCTGACTGGCTGTCGGCGGACCGTCAGTGACGGCCCTCAATTCGGGGACACGGGTTCCCGATTACGTTGTTTGATGGCCCGGTCCTCGCTTGCGGGGACCGGGTTTTTGTTTTGTTACTCTGCCTCTTCACATGAGTACGACAGAATTTTCGTTGAAGCGATTCCACAAAGCTCTATCGCTCCTCACGTCACACCCAGCCACTGTTTCATCATAAA
>QWOR01000103.1 GCA_003669575.1 Planctomycetota bacterium
GTCGGTCTGCCCGGGGAGCTGGATGGCGCTCATCCAGACGGGACGCACGGCGATGCTCATCGCGTGCTTGATGTCATCCGCAAAGACGACAGGAGCTTCGGCCCGACCATCGCCATCCTTGTCAGTGAAGGTGAGTACGCGGTCGGTCGGGTGGCCTTTGTATCCCTCGGGGGGGAAGTGGGTATTGCTCTCGATTGCCCACACACGGCCCTGACCATCGATATCGATGCCCGTGGGGGTCGCCAGCAGCGGGTCCTCGGCGAAGAGATCGATTCGGACACGTGGATCGGTTGAAACTGGCGGCGTCTCGGCCGAGGCGATCGACTGGCCAGCAACGATGAGGACAACCAGAAGGAGCAACAGCGGACGTGGCATGGGTTGTCTCGAACGGGGCATAGCGTGGGCATCAGGAGAACGCGGGCGGATTTCAGCAGCCTCGGTCTCTCACACTACCCTAATAACTCTTGCACCACCTGCCCATTGTGAGCCAGCGAGATCGGGCGGTTGAGCCGGTCGTTCAGCGTCTGCTCTGGGGCGATTCCGATCAGGTGATAGATCGTCGCGAGGATGTCTTTGGCATTGAGCGGGTGATCTACCACCGACGCTCCGATCTTGTCAGAGCGACCGACGACCGTGCCACGCTTCATGCCTGCTCCGGCAAAGAAGTTGGAATAGGCGAAACCCCAGTGCCCCCGGCCTTCTCCCTGGAACCGTGGAGTGCGGCCCATCTCGTTCATCACCAGCACCAGAGTGTCGTCGAGCATTCCGCGCTGCTCCAGATCGAGTACCAGCGATGAGAACGCCGAGTCGAGCCCCGGCAGCAGTTCGTTCTTCAGTCGGTTGTGGTGATCGACATGCGTGTCCCATCCCGAATTCAGCTGTCCATATTCGTCCCACACGACGGTGACGAACCGGCACCCGGCTTCGACAAGCCGGCGGGCCTGCAGTGTCGCCTGGCCAAAGAGTGACATGCCGTACGACTCTCGCAGCGGCATTGGCTCCTGCTGCAGGTCGAACGCTGAGCGGATCGCAGCTGAGTCGAGCATGGAGAACGCCTGCTCGCGCTGCGGGTCGAACGAACGGGTCGTCGACTGACGGGCTGCGTCGGTGCGGATCGACTCGATCTGTTCGAGCAGAGATTTACGGCGATGCAGTCGGTCGATCGTGACATCCAGCGGCAACTCCGCTTCGGGGGCGATCACAAACCGGCAGTCAGGTTTCACGCCCAGATACGGATCCATGATCTGCGTCGGCGGTCCCCAGGACCAGCGAAGCATGCTGCGGGTAGGCTCACCCCGGAACTCTGACCAGATCGGATCGTAGATGCTTCCCAGATACGACGCATAAGGTGGCACATACCGGGGTGTCGTCCGGTGGCTGCTGAGCATAAACGGGAGGATGACGTTGTCCGGGACCGAGCCCGCTGGTTTGCGTCCATGGCGGCGCTCATCGAAGTAGCGCACGACAGAGCCGAGATACGGCTGATGGCCGGGGTTGGTGTGCGACTCCTCCAGCGGGATGCTGCCGATCGGGGCTCCGGTTGTGGCGTATTGCATCCCGTGGAAGTTCCACGGATGGTTGAGCGAGCGAACCACAGCCACTCGGTCCATGACCTTGGCCATGCGGGGCAGATGCTCGCAGACATCCAGTCCGGGAAGGCTCGACGCGATGGGCTGGAAATCGCCCCGCACTTCTTTCGGGGCCTCCGGCTTCATGTCGAGCATTTCAATGTGGCTCGGTCCGCCAAAGAGATACAGCAGAATGACATTCTTCGCCGAACCAAAGCCGGGTAGAGCTGGCGCTTCTCCTGGATCGGTTTGACCTGACTTGGCTGCTTGCCCGAAAGCGGGGTGGAGTGCGGTGAGACCGCTCGCCAACAGCAGGTCTCGCCTGCGGATTCCATTACACAGCTGTTTCGGACCGCCCAGCAATCGCAACATGATGGTCACCTTTGCCAGCGAAATGAAACGACAGGTTCAAGTTACGAGAGTGACTCATCGATCGTCAACGGACGTTCGCTGGATGTGGCATGTGCGTGGCTCACTGGCAGGGCAAGAATCACAAGTTTCAGTTGGCGATCTTGTAGAGTGCGGTATCGGTGCGCAGATACATCGCTCCGTCGGCAAATGCGGGGGTGGCGAACGTACGCCCCGGGACCTGATTGGTTCCCAGGACTTCGAAGGACTTGCCCTGTTTGACCCAGGTGGCCAGGCCATCTTCATCCAGGAACAGAACTCGACCGTCGGCGTACACTGGCGAAGCGGAGTAGTTCCCCCCCAGTCGTTCCATCCAGTGGCGGTCTCCTGTCCGGGCATCGACGCACGAGGCGATTCCCTTGTCGGACACAAAGTACAGTTCGTCGCCGACCAGCAACGGAGACGGAGTACTGGGGGCACCGCGGTCAATTCTCCAGACGATATTGGACTCAGTCACATCCCCCTTCCCGCCGAGTTTCACGGCGAGCAGTTCAGGATGGTCGTAGTCATGGTTATAGAACACCATACCGAGACCGATGGCGGGCTGGGGGACGACCGACCAACCGGGGGCTTTTACCTTGTACAACTCGGTCCCATCTTTCAGGTCATAGGCCGCCATGTGACCTGGGCCGGGCGAGATGACCTGTGCCTGGCCGTCGACAACCGCCACCGTCGATGTCACGAACGAATGGCTGATCCGGGTCTCGACCGACCGGGGTCGCTTCCACGCCACCTTGCCCGTTTCAGCATCGACCGCTGCGATGTACGGATCTTTACTCCCGTCACAGGCGATGACCAGTTTCCCATCATGCAGGACGGGCGAGCCCCCGTTTCCATGCACCGGGTTATAGGCCAGTTCGTTGTTCTTCCATTGGATGGCACCGTCAGCTGCAGCCAATCGGGCCATGCCCAGGACGCCGAAATGGACATAGACCGCCCCATCGTGAACGATCGGTGTCGGGCTGGCGTGGCTGTTCTTCGTGTGAATTGCCGGGGCCTTGTCGACCGACCAGACCTCCTGGTCCCAGACGATCTGACCAATGCTGGCATTCAGGGCCAGAGCCCGCAACGAGAGCCCTTCCCCGCGAGGCACGGCGGTTGTCAGGAAGACCCGCCCATCGACGACCGCAGCGGAAGACCAGCCGAGCCCTTCGATCGGTTTTTTCCACGCAACATTCCTGGTGTCTGACCATTCGACGGGTGTCTCTGGCCCCGTGTAATGGCCATCCGAACTGGCCCCACGAAACTGAGGCCAGCTCCCCCCCACCAACGCACACAACATGATCAGGAACGCATTCATGGAATCTACCTATTGAGGATGCTGCGTGTGATTCGAGATCACAAAAGGATGATATTGGACCACTCACGGTTTGATGACGGTCACCCACAGGGGTGGGCTGCAGGTGGCTGACTTCATCACGAAGTTGATTGAGACGTGGCCCATGACCGTTGTGAGTTGCTTCTCGACCGGGGCTGCGGTTGGTTCGGCAGTGAGGACGATGGACCCCTTGGTCTCCTTGGCGGTGAGGAGCGTCTTGCTCGCCTTGGCGTCGATTTTGACTCCGGGCGGAAGTGGATTCGCGAAGACTCCGCCCAGGTGTTGGTAAACCATGTCGAGTGTGATGTTCTGCTCAAAACCCGGAGCCCGTACGACCTCGATCTCGATGGTCTTCGATTCACCGGGCTTCAAGACGACCTCAGCCGGTGTCGTCTTCACAGCCAGCAGGTCAGATACCGATGCCACAGACACGGTATGCATGAGCATCGGCCAATGACTGCGACCTCCGCCTGGCATGTAATTCTCCTGCATCGGGACCGCTTCAACGACGAGCTCTTGGGGCTGATCCTTGGTTTTGACCGTCCCCCGACCTGTCACCCGAATGTTGGCAGCTGTGGGAGCTGCGTTGGGTTCGGCAGTCAGGAGGATCATGCCATCGATGGAGGCACCGGCCAGGATACGTCCGCAGGTGGCTGTGACTCCGGAGGGCAACCCTTCGATTCCCAGCTGGACCTCGCCGTCGAATCCGTTCTTTCGCTGAACTCTCACATAAAGTGGAGTGCTCCCACCCGGAACGAGTGGAGTCTTGTCGGAGTCGAGGGTCAGAGAGAACTTCGGCTCGGGACGAAACAGCTTGATGAAGTAGACAAAGTCGACACCGCCTCGCAAATGAAGGTCGCGTATCTCGATCGAGTACTTGCCGTCAGCTGGAGCTTGCCAGAGGTCGACGAGAGCGTCCTGCGACGAGATGGATCCGGCGCTTTGGTCGTCGCTTTCCAGGAGGCGGCCCCCTTGAGCATTCAGAATCGACACGATGGGGTCGAGTTGGGCCCCGGCTCGGCGGCTGATGACATCCAGTCCAATCAGGTCGCCCGCTTTGGCCTCGAAGGTGAAGCAGTCGATGTCTGATTCCGTTTCCATGCATCCGCTGATTCCACTGGGGATCGAGACGGTTTGACCGGTCGCGGGAGAGTTGTTGTCCCCTGCCGCTTCATGCACCGGAGGCAGGTCATTGACGACGACGGCAACCGGATTCGTCGGCCCATTCGCCCCGGGGAGCGGAATGCGAGTCAAACCCGGGGAGAGACCGGCGGGGACAGCCCAGCTGATCTTCGCCGACTCGGATGGTTCCCAGCCGTTGAGCTGGATTGCGGCCGTCGAGCCGGATTCCACGCCCAGGGGATTGATTGTGGTCACAAATGGACGGTTGAGTGCCTCGACGCAGTAGACCCAGTGGGCATTGCCCTCATACCGGACATCGCGGATCTCCAGCAGGTATTCGCCGGGATGTTCGATCCGACACTTGAGCAGCGGATCGGCGGCGTATCGATTGTCAGCTGCAGCGACAGTCGAGCCACTGGCTGTCCGCACGGTGATGATCGGATCGACATGCGTTTGCAGATCATGAACCTTGTCCTCCAGACGCATGGCAAGGACGTGAAAGTTCAGCGTGGTGGGCTCGGTGATCTGGAACTTGAAGAGGTCGACATCCTCGCCCTTCTCGATCGTACCGCAGAGTGCCGCTGGGAGGGTGACTGGCTGGGCGGTCTCACGTGTGTCGTTGTTGTCTTGTTCGGCAATAACGGGATCCGTAACAACCACCAGCTGTCCGATGGAGCTGGCTCCGGTGTCACCGATCACACGAAAATCGCGAACACCGGGCAGGGCGTCGGGGGCGATCGTGAACTTCAGCTGGATCGACTGCAGATTGGGCGATTTGCCGTCTTTGTCCTTTTCCATCTTTGTCAGGACTTCGCCCGTCACGCCTGTGCCGCTCACGATGACCAGGTGAGCCCCGAACATGCTGTGCGCCGAGGAGAGGGTGTGCTCAGAGACTTTCCCCGTTTGAGCTGCCACCGGCTTCAGACTCATGAGCATCGGATAGGAGGTCTGCGCTCCCGCCGACGCGGGAATGAAGACCAAAAGCAGTGCCAGGAGAAATCGAACCATCAGACGGTGCCTTGATTCAGTGAAGCTGTCGATACGCATCAAACTTTCATGATATCTGACTCGACGGAGAATCGCAGCCGGACCGCCTCAGAGAATCTTGCGAGAGTGATCGATCGAGATACTTTTCTGGTTTTGTTGCAAGTCGTTTTCTGTTATTGTTTTACTTCAAATTTCAACGTTTTTGCGAA
>QWOR01000101.1 GCA_003669575.1 Planctomycetota bacterium
CAGGAGCCCGCAATCATCAAGCGGGTCATGCGTGGCGGCTCCTTCATGTGCAACACGAACAGCTGTACCGGCTATCGTTGTGAGGCCCGCATGAAGGGGGAGTTCAACTCGGGGACGTTCCACACCGGATTTCGAGGAGTGGTGGACAGCCGGGGGTATGAGACGTGGGCGGAGCGTGCCAGGGTGATTGAGGAATGGCGCAAGTCGCGGAACTAGAGTGAAGGCATGGAACCCATGTTCAATTTGATTCGAGATAATCGCTCCTACATCGAAATACAGAGGGTTCCCTATGAGGAACCATATGCATTATGCCTGATGATTTCTGTGGGGAATGGATCATTTTCAGGCTCACTTGAATACTATTGCAACACATCGGACTTGATGGAGATGGGAGTCGCCTTCGAGTCCTTGCAACAGCAGGCCAACCATTCGTATGTCTACCAGAGAGGATCTTCTAATCCGGAAGACCGTTGGGCATATTTTTTCCATATCAGTGTATTGGTTCTGGATTCCTCAGGGCATTGTCATCTGAATCTGGAGATAGACAACAACAGAACTCCTCCTGAACGAGCATCATGCTCATTCGTGATTTCGACTGACGTGTCCGCGATCAAGAGATTAGGACGCCTGCTGAAAACATTTGCTCAGTTGGAACATTCGATACTCCGATGGTCGGATACTGAAGGAGAAGTGGTGGTCGAATAGTGATTCATTTCTCCTTTTCTGTTCATCACACGATTTGCCACTCGGTCTCTGAATCACTACCGTGAGTGAGATACACCCAGACGATTCCCATTGGTGTCACGGCCCCTTCATGTCCTCACTTCCCGCACCAGGCACTCCACCCGACCCCACTCGACTGGGGCCAGCGTTTCAGAAGTTTTGTGATGTGATCGCGCAGCTGCGGTCGCCGACCGGGTGTCCGTGGGATCGGGCGCAGACGCTGGGGACGATCAAGCCGTTCACGCTGGAAGAGACGTACGAGCTGCTCGAAGCGATTGACGCCAATGATGACGAGGCGATCGCCGAGGAGCTGGGCGATGTGCTGCTGCAGGTCGTCCTTGACGCCCAGATCGGGAAGGACGAAGGGCGGTTCGACATCATCCAGGTGATCGAGCAGATCACCGCCAAGATGATCCACCGCCATCCGCACGTCTTTGGCGAGGAACAGGCTCATACGGCCAACGACGTTCTTTCGCATTGGGAACGTGCCAAGCAGGCCGAGAAGAAACGGGCCTCGCTGCTCGATGGTATCCCGCCTGATCTGCCCGCGCTGGCGAAGGCGGCCCGCCTCAGCAAGAAAGCGGCCCGCGTCGGCTACGACTTCCCGCACCGGGCCATGCTGTTCGACAAGCTGCGGGAGGAACTGGCGGAGTTGCACGAGGAACTCGGCGAGGTTCCGCAGATCGCCGCCTCGGTCGATATGGCTCCGGTCCCCGATGAAGAGGTCACCGACCCGGCCCGCAAGGCCCGGATTGAATCAGAGCTGGGAGACGTACTCTTCGTCGTGGCGAACATTGCCAGACGCTGGGGCATCAACCCGGAAGAGGCCCTGCGCAGCTCCAACCGCAAATTCGCCGACCGGTTCCGGGCCATCGAACGCGGACTGGCCGCTGCGGGGAAAACCTTCGAGACGACGAACCTGCACGAGATGGAAGAGTTGTATCAGGCCTATAAGAAGCAGACTCAGACACGAATTTCCTAGGTCGCAAGTGAATTTTGGCTCCGAATGGGCGCTACGTTTTTGAAACATTTCACAACACAAGGAGAAGTGCCCCCGGGCTTCCTTGGTGATTTCTTAAGGGATTTCCAGTAATTCAAGTCCCAGCTGTAACAAATACAAACTCTTGGAAGATGACCGGCAAATCTCGCCCAAGTTATTGACCTGTTTTTCGGATTCGCCGTACAACACCGCCCGCCTTGGTGATGGCCGCTGCGGAATGCGGGCTGCGAACCGGGGCCGTCGAACTCTCGCCCCCCAACGAACCGTTTTTGACAGGATTCGTCTCATGTTTGGAATCCGGACTCGCGTGATGGCCGCTACTCTGCTGGCCACTTTGTCCAGCCCGATGGCTCTCATGGCACAATGGGGCATGTTCAACGACTGCTCCTGCTACACCCCCACTCCAGCTCCGATCGTGAGCCAGGCGAGTGCCTGCTATCAGCCGGTGACCCAGATGGTGTCACAGCAGATGGAGGTCACCGAATTCAAGACGGTGCAACGCGAAGAAAAGCGTCCCGTTCAGAAGATGCGGATGGTTTCCCGTCCGGTGACCGCCTACCGCCAGGTGGTGGAAGCCCAGACGGTGGAAGTCCCCGTGACCAGCTACCAGACCGTGACGGAGATGGTTCCCAGGACCATCAACCAGAGCCGCTGGCAGACTGTCTCCCAGCCCGTCGCGAAGATGTCCCCTTGCCAGTACGACAATCGTCCGACTCTGATGGGACGTATGAATCGCATCAGCTACTCCATGCGGAGTTCGATGCAGCCGAACACAATCACTCACCGCCAGTTCGTTCCCCAGGTTTGCCAGGTGAACGTCCCGGTTCAGCGTCAGGTGGCGGTTCAGTCGACACGCCAGGTGACACAGCACGTGGCCAAGATGGTCGCGTATCAGACAACCCAGCAGGTCGCCGAAGCTTACACCGATTACGAGACCGTCAAGGTCACCTCACAAGAGCCAGTTAAGGTGATGCGAACCGTGCAGGTTCCGGTCACCCGTATGGCCCAGATTGACCCCATCACCGGGGCGATGATGGTCCCCAGTAACACACAGACCGTCGAAGAGAAGCAGCCCACTCGGGCCGCAGAGGGCAACGATCCGACTCCAAACGGTACGCTTCCGAAGAACATCTCTTACCCGAAGCCCACCAAGGCTGCTCCCTCAAATGATCGCGCTGTGATTCGTCGTGACTCGTCGCCCGAGCCGAGCCGAGTTGCGGTCACCCCAGTTCGCCCGCGTGCTGCTTCTGCTTCCGCATCGGTCGCTACCGTCGAAACCGCTGGCTGGAAGGCTCACAAGCCATCCACCTCCAAGACTGAGATCGCTGGCCCTAAGCTGGTGATCAGCAAGTCAGCTGTCGCCTCCAAGTAGTCCACATTGATGCCTCGGGGAGTCGGGAACGGCTCCCCGGGAGACTTCCTCCTCCCACCTGCGAACGATTCCTGTTCGCGCAACTTCTCCTACTAATACTGACTACGTCTCCCCCTTCCCCCTCTCCCTTCTGCTAGTCTCCCACCCCACTTCCCCCCCATCTCTCGCAGAAACGGCATCGGATCCCCTCCGGTGCCGTTTCTTTCTTTTTGGTGGAGTCATCAGTTTTCAGTCATCAGTTTTCAATAGCCGGTTCCGATCGATCACCCTTCTTCCTCCTGTTGGCGTAACTTTCCAGAATCGATATACACGCGGATGAACCGAGTGGCTCCGGCGGTTGTCTGGATGGCCATCACCGATCACGGATTCCAGAGCGTTACCTTCTCATGTCGTTTCCTTTTTCTACAGTTGGCCAGAAGCTCACCGCCCGGAGCGGCATTTTGTCGCTGATGGATGATCTGGGGCGGGCGATGACGGTCGAGCCCGATATGCGGATGCTTGGTGGAGGGAATCCCGCAGCTGTCCCCGCCATGCAGGAAATCTGGCGGGAGCGGATGCAAGCTCTGCTCGATGACGGCGCCGGTTTTGACCGCATGCTGGGGAATTACGATCCGCCGCAAGGGAATCCGCGTTTCTTGTCAGCATTGGCAAAGCTCTTGTGTGAGACATTCGGTTGGCAGATTGGCCCGGAGAATCTGGCGATCACGACCGGTGGTCAGACTGCCTTCTTCCAGATTTTTAATCTGCTCGCCGGAAGTTTTCCGAAAGGGCGGCATCGCAAGATCCTCTTGCCACTCTGCCCCGAGTACATCGGGTACGCCGACCAGGGAATCGAAGACGGGATGTTTGTGGCCTGTCGTCCGACGATTTCGTGGCCCGGGGGCGAATCGTCGCGGGTTTTCAAGTACCGCATCGATTTTGTTGCGGTCGAGCAGGCACTTCAGCAGCACGATGTCGGAGCGATTGCCGTCTCCCGCCCGACGAACCCCACCGGGAATGTGCTGACCGATGATGAGGTCAGACATCTGTCGTCACTGGCCGAAAGCCGGAGAATCCCGCTGATCCTCGATAATGCGTACGGGGCTCCGTTTCCCGGAGTGTTGTTCGTCCCCGCCGAGCCGTTCTGGGCTCCGCATACGATTCTGACGCTCAGTCTCTCCAAACTCGGTTTGCCGGGGACTCGCACGGCCGTTGTGATTGCTCCACCGGAGATCGCGTCCGCCGTGGCAGCCATGACGGCGATCACCGGACTGGCGAATGGCAATGTCGGCCAGCAACTCGTCTTGCCGCTGGTCGAGAACGGCCAGATCCTGCGATTCGGTCCTGAGATCCTCAAACCGTTCTACGAAGAGAAAAGCCGGGCCGCAGCTGCCTGGGCGGCCGAGGCGTTCGACGCCTGTGCTGTCGACTGGGCAATGCATGTCAGTGAGGGGGCGTTCTTCCACTGGTTGTGGCTGCGGGGGATGAAGATCCCGACCCGCGAGTTGTACGAACGCCTGAAGGCCCGTAAGGTCTTGATCGTTCCCGGAGAATATTTCTTCTTCGGCCTCGACGCAGACTGGCCACACAGCCGCGAATGCCTGCGGCTCAACTTCGCTCAGCCAGAGGCCACCGTGCGCGAGGGTCTGCGGATCATCGCCGAAGAAGCTGCGAAGGCTAGCTAACTTCATGAGCCAGTCTGCTCACCTTTCAAGAGGGCTCGCCAGCATTGAACCCTGTGTCCCCCATCGGGACAATCCCACCATGGAACCCGTCGAGCCACCCCAGCTGCCGCACCCCGGACCGATTTACTACGGTTCGTTGCGATTGCCTTCCCGTTATCTGATCTCGCCGCTGGCGGGGTATACGAACCTGTCGTTTCGACGGGTCTGTCGCGAGTTGGGAGGGGTCGGACTGGGAACGACCGATCTCGTCAGTGCCCGAGCCTTGATGCAGCGCAGCTGGAAGTCACTCCAGCTGATCGAAACCTGTCCCGAAGATCGACCGTTTGCTGTGCAGATCTTCGGCGGCGATCCGGCGATCATGAAGGACGCCGCGCAGTATCTGGAGGAGTACGGCGTCGACTCCATCGACATCAATATGGGTTGCCCGGTTGCCCGCATTACCGCCAGTGGTGGCGGTTCTGCGATGATGTGTAAAGCAAATGAAACTATGCACTTAGTGCGGTCCGTTGTCGACGCCGTGCGGGTCCCGGTGACTGTCAAAATGCGGCTCGGCTGGGATGACACACAAATCACTGCTCCGCAGTTCGCTCGTGAATTCGAGCAGATCGGCGTCGCAGCTGTCGCGATCCACGGGCGCACTCGGGCCCAGGGCTTTACCGGCGTGGTCAATCTTGATGGGATTCGGCAGGTCGTCGAGGCTGTGGAACGTATTCCGGTCGTGGGTAATGGTGACGTGCGTACGATTGCCGATGCGGAGCGAATGTTTCAGGTCACAGGGTGTCATGCCATTTCGATTGGTCGTGGAGCCCTCGCGAATCCCTGGATCTTCCGCCAGC
>QWOR01000356.1 GCA_003669575.1 Planctomycetota bacterium
ACTCAGACACTGACTTGGACGCGTCTCCACCGCCCCTCAGTCAAGAGTCGCATTGTTGCTGCCCTGACACAGCTCAAACGACGCATACGCCCCCTGCCCTCAGGCGGCAGTACCGTCTCCTCGAACACTTCCGAGACTCTCAGCGCGGAGCCCGAGTAAACATGTCTGTTACGTTGATCCCCGATGTGGCATCACCCTTGACCGCGACACGCGAGTCAAAAGGGGACCACTTTCGCATCTGTCACGTCAGCATGACTCTGCTGACCGGCGGACTGGAGCGTTTGCTCGTCGAGTTCGGTCGGCATCATGACGCTCGACGATTCGATCTGCGGTTCGTTTCGCTGGCCGAGCTGGGTCCACCGGCGGATGAACTCCGTCAGATGGGGTTCTCCGTCGAGTCTGTCGATCTGCCGAAGCGGGGCAAGCTCGCCGCCCTGCGATCACTCCGCAACATCCTGCAGCGGGACCGCATCGACATCGTCCATACCCACAACACATACGCTCACTTCTACGGAACAGTTGCTGCCTCGTGGGCGGGAGTGCCCCTCGTCATCAACAGCCAACATGGGCGTGGCTGTGGACCACGGGCCAAAGACAAGCTGTTGTTTCGTCTGGCGAATCTGAAAGCGGCCCGAGTCGTCGGCGTCTCCGAAGACGCGGCAGCCCTGTGCCGTGGAGAAGACCCTTGGGCAGCCAGCAAGACCCAGGTGATCTGGAACGGTATCGACACGTCCCGATTTGTCTATCGAGGTCCGGCAAACTCGCCAGTCGCGATCTCCGTGGCCCGACTGTCCCCCGAGAAAGACTTTCCCACACTGCTCCAGGCAGTATCGCTCGTGGTACGTGAAGTGCCCGACTTCAAACTGGTGATGATCGGCAATGGAGCCGAGCGTGCGAAACTGGAGGCACTGGCGGACTCACTGGGAATCGCGTCGAACGTCGACTTCCTGGGTGAGCGTAAGGATGTCCCCGAGCTTCTCGCACAGGCCGGGTTCTTTGTCTCCTCCTCCAAGAGCGAGGGCATTTCGCTCACGATCCTCGAAGCCATGGCCGTGGGACTGCCCGTAGTCACCACGCGAGTCGGCGGGAATCCCGAGATCGTTCTCGAAGGCGAAACTGGCCACCTCGTGCCGGACCAGAACCCGCCGGCCCTGGCTGCTGCCATGTTGAAAATGCTCTCTCAGCGCGCAGCCTGGCCCACGATGGGTGAACGTGGTCGCCAACGGGTCGAGCAGCAATTTGAGATCCGCACGATGATCCGCCAGTACGAGGACCTTTACGCCGAAGTTCTGGGAGCGAAGCAGTCATGAACAAGCCCGTCCCACCTCCACGGTTGCGTATGGCCCTGATCGGTTGTGGTCAGATCGCTGATGCTCATCTGCAGGAAGCTGCAAAGGTTGATTCGGTCGAAGTCGTCGCGGTCTGCGACATGCACATGGACCTTGCGAAGCAGGCCGCAGCAAGATTTCGCGTCCCCGGCATTTACGACAATCTCGACCGCATGCTGGCCGAGGCGAAGCCCGACGTCGTGCACATCACGACTCCGGCCCATACACATGGCCCACTCACGATGAAGGCTCTCGCAGCTGGGTGCCACGTCTACGTCGAGAAGCCCTTCACGCTCGATGCAATCGAAGCCGAAACGGTTATTGCCGCCGCCGAGTCGGCAGAGAAAAAGCTGTGCATCGGACACGACCAGCTGTTCGATCCGACCTGGCTCGATTGCCGGTCGCGTATCGCTGCGGGGCAGATCGGCCATGTCCGTCACATCGAATCGACGCTCGGTTACCCGATCTCGGGCCAGTTCGGAGCTGTCGTGGCGGGGGACCCACGTCACTGGGTCCGACAACTTCCAGGGGGACTGTTCCAGAACACGATCTCGCATCCCCTGTACCGCATTCTCGATCTTCTGCCTGATCTGCATCCACGAGTCGAAGCCCGCTGGGACCGGACGAAGTACGACTTCCCGACGGAGTTGTGGGTTCAGTTGCGAGGAGCCGAAATCACGGGCTCACTCACTTTCAGCAGCAGCGTCTACGCCCAGCGCGTGACTCGGGTGTATGGCGACCAGGGGATGCTGGAGGTCGACTTTGATGCCCAGACGATCCGCCGCCACACCGCTCCCAAGCTGCCGGGAGCGTTTGGCCGGCTGGAGATGCCGTTCCGCCAGTGGCGTGAAGGTGCACGCAACCTGCAGCGCAACCTGTGGCGGTTCCTCAAGTGCGAGATCCACTACTTCAGTGGCATGCGAAATCTGATGGCGGAGTTCTACCGCTCGATCCAGCAGGACACCGAGCAACCGATCACGAACGCCGAGATGCTGCGCGTCACCCGCATCATGGATGAGATCTTCGCCGATTGCCGGTCGAGAGAAGAACGTGTCGAGGAGTTTGTCCCCGAGACACGTGAGCTGGAGGTGGTGCGATGATTGGAAGAATTGATTCACCACGGAGACACGGAGGCACGGAGAAGGCGATTGAGAGTTCGTCCTCTTGTTTGAGCTTCCAGGATTTTTTGCGATTCGGGACAGACCGGAATGTCTGTCGTACTGGAGATAAGAGCAGTGGGCTTCGATCGATCCCGCGACACTGCTCATCTCATTTGACCACCTCTCTGCTTGCTTCTCCGTGCCTCCGTACCTCCGTGGTTTCCCTCCCCCCTGCTCAAAGAAAGGCTGCACGATGAACGTCTTTCTCACAGGCGGAACTGGATTCCTGGGTCGACGAGTGGCGAAGAGCCTGCTGGAGAGAGGGGCTCACGTCCGTTGCCTTGTCCGCCCCAGCAGTGATGTCCGCTCACTCCAGAGTTTCATCGGCCACGATTTGTGGAATGGCGTGGAGCTTGTGACTGGCGATCTCACGGGCGTCGATGCCTGCCGTCGATTGATCGGCCACTCCGACACGGTGTGCCACGTCGCAGCGTCCCTCTCGGGCGGCACGGCGGTCATGTTCCTCAACACGGTGATCCCGACACGGTATCTACTCGCCGCAGCTTCACAGGCAGGAGTCCGTCGATTCGTGCAGATCAGCTCGCTCGGAGTTTACGAGGCTGCGAACCTCTTAACCGGGGCTCAGCTCGACGAGCAGACACCACTCGATTCACACCCCGAGCTGCGTGACCCATACACCTACAGCAAGATCGTGCAGGAGCAAGTCGCGTGGGAGTACCGTGCCCAGACCAACCTGCCCCTGACCATCATCCGCCCTGGCGTGATCTACGGTCCGGGACGAGGAGTGCTGAGTAATCGGGTCGGACTCAAACTCGGCCCGGTCCTCATCAAGATGGGTGGCAGCCAGACGCTCCCCTACACCTACGTCGACAACTGTGCTGCAGCTGTGAGCCAGGCCTGCTTCGCCGAGAATGTCGACGGCCAGGCATTCAACATTCTCGACGATGGTCTGCCGACGGGGACACAACTGCTGCGTAAGCTGCGCCGTGCTGGCCAGGGAGTGCGTGCATTGTGGGTGCCGCGTCCGATGATTGGTCCACTGTCGAGCGTGTACGAATGGTACAGCCGCTGGTCCCAGGGCCAATTACCCGGCGTGATTACCCGGTATCGCAGTGACTCAATGTGGAAGAAGCTGAACTATTCGAATGCCAAGGCGAAAGCCCAGCTGGGTTGGCGACCGCACGTCACATTCGATGAGGCCTTTGATCGATCCATCGCAGGAGGTCAGGCATGAACATTCTCTTCCTCAGCGAGACATTCCCTGATGCAGCCCATCCCACGATGGGGACATACAACCTCGCGCTGTGCGGCGCGCTCGCCAGACAGCATTCGGTCAAGGTGATCTCACCTCGTTCCTGGATCGATGTTGTGCGAGGCCGTCGAGCACCCGCAGGGCCGGCCATCGAAGCCCAGGGACTTGATGTCCTCTATCCGACCCGCTGGTACACGCCGTTCTTTGCTCATGCCCATTACGGCGGTCAGATGTGGTGGTCAATGCAATCGGCGGTCAAGACACTCTGCCGCCACTGGAAACCCGATGCAATTCTCAGCTACTGGGCCCATCCCGATGGCGAGTGTGGACTGCGAGCCAGCCAGTATTTCGGTGTGCCGTGCGCGGTGATCGTGGGTGGTTCGGATGTGCTGCTGCTGCCACGAAACCCAGTCCGGAATGCCTGCATTCGACGCGTGCTCAGCGAGTCCGATGCCATCATCACCGTCAGCGATGGTCTGCGGGAGGCCTGTACCCAGCTGGGAGCCCCCCATGAGCGAGTCCACACCATCCGACAAGGCATCAATCCAGAGGTCTTTCATCCGGGCAATCAGAGCGAAGCCCGGTCACGACTCGGCCTCCACCTCAACAGCGGCGAGAAGCTCGCCGTCTGGGTCGGTCGACTCGTCGACGTAAAGCAGGTCGACGTGCTGATCCGGGCCTGCCGCATCTTGTGGGACCAGGGGCAGCCGGTACGGTTCTGCCTCCTTGGCGATGGCCCCAGCCGTTCCCAGTGGGAACAGCTGGCCGAAACCGAAGGGGTCGCTGACCTCGTTCAGTTCATGGGCCCCGTCGGACATGATCGGCTCGCCGACTGGTATCGCGCCGCCGACCTGACCGTTCTGTGCAGCAAGTCGGAAGGACTGCCGAACGTTCTGCGTGAAGCGGTCGCCTGCGGTACGCCATTCGTCTCCACCGATGTCGGCAGCATTCGCGAGATCGCGGAACCGCAGTACGCCGAGCTGGTGGCCGTGAACAATCCGAGGGCATTCGCTCACGGAATTTGCACCGTCCTGAACGGCACACACGCCGCAGCGGCCAAACAGTTCGTCCCGCGGACATGGGCCGAGACTGCCTGCGACACCGTGGATTTGTTTGACGAGCTGATCGCCAGCCGATCCTCGCAGCGGAAGCAACCACTCTCCCTGGAACCGAGTTCCCCTTCACATTGAGACTGGATTGATGTTCGAGAAACGGAAACGAGTCCTGTTCGTCGCTTACCTCTTCCCTCCCGTGGGTGGAGTCGGGGTGCATCGCGCAACGAAGTTCGCGAAATACCTGCCCGAGTTTGGCTGGGACTGCTCTGTTCTGACTGCCCTCAATCCCTCAGCCCCGCTGTTCGACGAGAGCCTGCTGAAGAACATCCCCGCAGAGACGATCATCCGCCGTGCGAAAACCTATGAGCCGGGCTACGCCGTCAAGAGCATGGTCTCCGCCAGCCGGGGATCCAATGCGAAGCCGGGGATTAAAGATCGAGTTATGGGCGGCATGAAGTCCGTCCTGCGCAGCGTCAGTAATCTGGTGCTGCAACCCGACCCACAGATCCTGTGGCGACCGCAAGCCATGCGAGAGGGACTGAAGCTGCTCAGAGAGGTTCCGCACGATGCGATCATCGCGACGGGCCCGCCATTCTCTTCACTGCTGGTCGGGGCCTCGCTGTCGCGGAAGACGGGTGTGCCGCTGATTCTCGACTATCGAGATGAGTGGAGCATCAGCAACGCATACTGGGAGAACAAGAAGCAGGGGCGATTCGCCAACTGGCTGCAAACCCGAATGCAGAACAACGCCCTGCGTGCGGCCCAATCACTGCTGGCGACGACTCCATCCAGTGCCGATGAGGTCGCC
>QWOR01000308.1 GCA_003669575.1 Planctomycetota bacterium
AGCTGCCTGGATTCGCAATCATCCCGCGTCCGCACACTTCGCGTTGTTGAAAAGCTACGTCATGAAACGGGCGTCGAGAATCACATGCAAGAGCCGTAAACCAATTTTCATGGATGCCACACCAATGACAGTCCTTCCGCAGCGCCTGCAAAGCGCGGCAATTTGTAGTGATGGTCATAAACTCACTGGGGATTGCCTGCTCTGCGCCGAAACACAGACATGCAGGCCGTCCGAATGCCGTCATCTCCACTGGATGAGCGTCGGATAATCGGTAACTTCACTATGTTTGTGAAAGATGATACGGACGAAATCTTGGAATCGAGTTTCCGATTCGATCTCCGACAGACAGCTTCTGGGAGTAGGTACCGCCCCACATGCCTTGGCTCACGACGTGGAGCCCGTTCGCGGGTGAAGACCTTTGCGGGCGACGGAGTAGGTCACGATGGCATCGACGACATGTGCGAAAAAGAAGTACATGGCCAGAACGATCACCCCAGCTGTGACCTGACCTTGTCGGCCACTCCACATGGTGAGGATCGTGGGAATGACCAGAAACAGGAGTCCCGCCACGTAACCTAGCAACTCGAAGCAGGCCAGCATCGTGTGCCCCATCAGGAAGTCCCCCCACGAGGGGAAAATCAGGCTGCGCAGGGCAAGCTGCGATGGCTTCCAGTAAGTGGCTCCACACGCTTCACAATCGAACTCTTCCTTGGGGACGGTTTCGTAGCAATAAGCACAGAGCGTCTCCATTGATTGGGTGGTCGTCGGTTCAAAGCCCTTCTCCCGATAATCGTGGAGAGCGGTCTCAAAACACTCGGACATCAACTTGCGATCCGTTTTGGGAAATCCCGAAAACGACATGCTGCGACCGTCCTTGAGCCGCAACTCCATCCCGCCGGTCCAGCTGCCCTTGAATTTCTGGATCTCGCTGTAGTAGATCACCCAGAAATTGTTTTGCGGAGTCCCTGTCGTGTTCGTCCGAATCATCAGCAGTCGGGCATTCGTGAGAATAAAAGCGGTCTGATTGAGCAGGTTGGCCCACAGAGCCCCCATGAAGAACGCTGCCGCTAACGAGTTCCTGACCCCCTTTGAGATGTACAACACCTCTTCGCCCGGCTTGAGCATTTCCTCCAGCCGTGGTTCCAGGGCGCGAATGAGTGTCGCCTTGTTCTTGATCGTCCCATTGATAAACCACCCCGTGAGAACCGGAAACAGGTTCTGCAGGTGGTAGGGAATCTCAGGATTCAGTTCCAGTTTCAGCTGCGACAGCTTCGCCAGAATCTCCTCTTCGGTCGGTGGGGCGTTCTCGTCAGCCATGCAAAGCATCCATTAAACAGATGGATTGAGGTTCAACGCGAAAGGCATCCGGAGTTTCTTCGCCGAGGAATTACTTCTTGCCGCGCGGGTATCCCGGGAGGTACTTGGCGGCGGGGTCGCTGGGCGATTTGTCGAGAGCGAGGAAGCTGAAGAGGTCAGCCAGTTCCTGCGGAGTGATCTGCTTCTCGAGCTGTTCAGGCATCATCGAGACTTCGCTGACCTTATAGAGTTCGATCTGGTCGCGGGGGATGGTTTCGAGCTTGCCGCCCTGAACCTTGAGAACGACCCGCTGCTCGTTCTCTTCAACGGGCAGGCCGGTCAGGACGCGGCCATCCTCGGTCTGGATCAGGCGAGCCTGGTAGCTGCCGCCGATGACGAGGCTCGGGTCGAGGACATTCGTGAGCAGCTGATCCCAGTTGTTCCGTCCACTGCCGGTCAGGTCGGGACCGACTTCAGCCCCCTCGCCATACAGCTTGTGGCACTGGGCACAGACCTTCTTGAATACGGCGACACCGCGTTCGGGCTCGCCTGGGGTTCCGTGCAGGAAGTCTCGAGTGTTGCTGAGCACTCGTTCACGGTCGGGATTGCGTCCCTCCCTGATCACCCCGTAGAGGGCCTTGAACGACTTCGCAAAGGTCTCGTCCTTGAAGCTCGCCATGCGGCGCAGCTGGTTCAGGTTGGGAGCGTCTTTGGAAATGGACTTCTCGTTGATCGCCGCGAGGAGTGCTGCCGACCACTCCACACGAGTCGTCAGGAGTTCAATCGCCCGGGGTTGCAGGCTCGGGTCGAGTTTGGCGTAACGCGCGAGAATCACCTGAGCGATCTGTGGATCGTTCATCCGGCCCAGCAGGTAGAGCACTTGCTCTTGAGTGGAGACCGGTGACGTGTCGAGGAGTTTCTCGGCGATGGGCAGAGCGGACGGTGCACCTCCGGCGATGAGGGCCCGCAGACAGCCAATCCGGTGTGGATCGTCGGTGGCTCCCGCCAGCATCTTCTCGACAGCTGTGATGGCCTTGGCGTCGCCCCAGGTGCACTGCAACTGGGTGGCAGGGACGTAGAGCGGGTGCGACTCGCCTGCTTTGTTGACTGTGTCGAACGTTGAGGCGAATTCGGTCTTCAGGGCCTCGCGCTTGTTGGCGTCGAGCCCGCCGGTCTGGCTGAGATCCGCGATTGACCAGAGCAACGAACGGGCTGCAGAACGGCAGTCCTCGTTGTCCTGTTCGGCCAGCAGCGTGAGCAGCTTGGCGATCTCGTTGGCCTTGAACTCCTTGCGAGCCAGAATGCGGCTGGCAAAGCGGGGCATCAACTGGGAAATCGAAGCGTGCCGCAGGAAGCCGCCCTTCTCCAGCACCAGCAGGAAGTCGTCCGTGTGGTCTTCCAGATAGGGGTGGATCGTTTGCCACGCCATCTGCGGAATCAGTACGTCATTCGGATGCGTGCTGATCGCCATCAGGGCCGAGTAGAACGTGTGGGTGTGGTAGTGCTTCCGACTGAGCTGCAGTGTCGAGCTGGCGACCAGTCGAGGATGCAGCCCGGAGTACCGCTGCTCGACATAGGTCTGTTTCTTGACCAGATCGTCAATGTCCTTCTCGGAGAACGGCTTCAGCGAGCTGGCTGGGGTTGAGGCAATGGCTAAACGGTTGGCCCAGCTTTGAAGTGCAGGGTCTTTTGAGTCGATAGCCCGGGACATCGAGTGCCAGAAGTCGGGGACACTCGAAATGTCAGCTGTCGACAGAGCGAAGAGGACATGGCGGCGTGTCTGCGTCGGAGTGTCGTCCGAACCGAGCAGCTTCAACAGAGCGGGGTGGGGTGGTTGGCCCTGGCCACGTTCTTGCAGGACCCGCTGCGCTGTCTCACGGAAGAAGACATTTCGGCTGCTCAGTCGCTCGACCAGCTGATCATCAGTCTCGGTGGCGAGGTTGAACTTCGGGGCGCGAGGCGACTCTTTGTATCGCAGGCGGTAGAGCCGACCCTTTTCGCGTTCAATTCCAGCGGGGTCGGCGTTGGCGTCCTGGTAGCAGTGATACCGGTCGTACCAGTCAAGGATGTAGAGGCACCCATCCGGCCCGACCTTTTGCACGACGGGCATGAACCACGCATCGTTCGCGGTCAGCAGGTCGGCCAGCTTGGGCGACTTCTCATCGCCAGTTTTCTCTGCGATGACTCCATCGGCATCCCAGGCTCCGGACTTGGGGGTAAAACCGGGGTGTGGTTTGCCCTGATAGGTGCTGCCGTTGGGCTCGGCGATATCAGCGTTGATACAGCCTCCGTGGATGTTCCCCATATAGAGGACATTGCGGTACTCCTCGGGGTAAGCGTCGCTGTCAAACCAGGTGATGCCGCAGTAAGCCGCCTTCTGGTGCTTGTGCTGAACGATTGAGGCCATGGGCCAGGTGTGCGGCGGGTAGGGGCCACCCTGGCGGATGTAGTAACCCGATTGAGTGATATGCCACAAGTGATCGATCACGCACGCCGAAAGGAAGAACTCACCCTCATCGTTGATCGCAACTCCCCAGGGGTTGCTGGTGCCTTCAGCGAAAATATCGAACTCTTTGGTGTGAGGATTGATCCGCCACAGGGCACAAGTGAGCGGCCAGCCGGCGTGGTCTTCTTTGTAGTTCGGGTTGTCTTTGCCGTACTTCACGTGCGAGTGGTTAAAGACTCCATTGAGACCATACAGCCAGCCGTCTGGCCCCCAGGTCAGCGAGTTCGGCAGTTCGTGGGTATCGTCTCGGCCCCAGCCGGTGAGGAGGACTTCGGTCTTGTCGGCTTTCAGGTCGCCATCGGTGTCCTGCAGGAAGAGCAGATCGGGAGCGTTACAGACCCAGACCCCGCCGTAGCCGACGTTGATCCCCGACGGGATGTTGAGCCCCTCGGCAAAGATCGTGACCTTATCGACCTTGCCGTCCTGATCGGTGTCTTCCAGGACCTTGATCCGGTCGCGGCCCGGCCCGGCCTCGCGGCGCGGGTATTCAAAGCTTTCCGTCACCCAGAACCGACCCTGCTCGTCGATGCACATGGAGACGGGATTCACGACTTGTGGCTCGCTGGCGACGATCTCGACTGAGAAGCCTTCAGGGACCGTCATCTTCTTCACCGCGTCTTCGGGCGACAGCGCCGGTCCCGGTGGTCGATCCTGTGCACGGGGAATGGCGAGACCTTGAGCCATCACCGGTGAAGCAACAACCAACAGACCGACCAGCTGACGAGCGAACCACGAAGCACGCATTGCGAGCACCCTTCTCAACTCTGAAGAAACACGAGTCCGCATGATAGGTTGGGGCCGCAGTGGAAGGGAAACGAACCGCGATCCGCTGGCTGGTGAGGTAATGTCTGACGTACGCTGGCTTCCCGGCTCGGGACTCGAAAGAATGCCGTTGGCACTTGTCGAGACCAGACGCGTTGGCAGGGCGAAGCTCCTGGGGAGCTGCAGCCAGCATAGGCGTCTTCTCGCGAAGACGGCTCAGCAGGAGCTTCGCCCTCCCGGGGGAGTTTCTTTGTGTGCCACTCCTTGCATGTCGACTCTGACTTATCCGAAAGCATCCCACATGATTCCCTCAGCTGTGATTGGTCGGCATCTTTCGGAGCTCGATACTCCGGCACTGTGTATCGATCTCGACCGGATGGAAGAGAACATCCAGGCGATGGCGACGGCTCACAAGCAGGGGGGCAAGCAGTGGCGTCCGCATGCCAAGTGCCACAAATCACCCGCGGTCGCCCACCAGCAGATTGCAGCTGGGGCCATCGGCGTGACGGTCGCCAAGGTTTCCGAAGCGGAGGTCTATATCCAGTCGGGGATCCGCGATGTGTTGATTGCGAATATGGTTGTTGGGCAGCAGAAGCTGGAAAGACTGGCGGGGCTCTGTCGCTTCGGAAATCTGATTCAGGCGGTCGATCACTTTGTTCAGGCGGAGGCGCTTTCAGAAGTCTGTGGTCGGTTGGGTGTGCGCTGTCGGGTGATTCTGGAGGTCAATGTCGGACTCAACCGCGTCGGTGTCCGGCCCGGTCCCGATACGCTGAATCTGGCCCGAGGCGTGTCTAAATTGCCGCATGTCGATCTGGTCGGGATCATGGGGTACGAAGGTCATCTGCTGACGATCGCGGAGGAGGCCAAGAAGCGGAAGCTGATCATGACGGCGATGGCGATTCTGGGAGAGAACGCCGATGAAATGAAACGCGATGGGCTCTGTTGCGACATTGTGAGTGCCAGCGGGACGGGTTCCTTTCAGGTGACCGTCGACAGCCC
>QWOR01000004.1 GCA_003669575.1 Planctomycetota bacterium
CCACAGCTCGTCGTCCTTCGTAATCGACAGTCCCCACGGCATCATGACGTTCGACCACTGGTCGAGAAACTGGCCGCTCTGATCGAAGATCTGTAAACGTCCGCTGTTACGGTCAGCGATATACAGCAGCCCTTTCGAGTCGACGACGATCGCATGGGGCAGGACAAATTGCCCCGGCTTGGGGCCCTCTTCACCAAACGCTTTGATGAAGGTTCCCTTCTTGTCGAAGTGGACCACCCGTCGGTTGCCATACCCGTCGGTCACGAAGATATCCCCGCTCGGCGTGATTGCCATGTCGGTCGGCATGTTGAAGTGCTGGGCGTCGGTCCCCTTCTCACCGCGCACACCCAGGGTCATCAGCTCCTTCCCTTCGGGCGTAAACTTCTGCACGATATGCAGCCCGAAGTCGGCGACCCAGATGTTCCCTTCCGGGTCAATCCGCAAGTGATGCGGATTCTCAAACATCCCCTGGCCCCAACTGCGAACGAATTCGCCGTCAGCGGTGTAGACCTGCACCGGGTCGGGCCCTTTGCGGAAGAACCAGACGTTGTCCTGGGCATCGACCGCCAGACCCGATACCCAGCCCTTGCCACTGATATTCTCTGGCCGTTTAGGCCACGCGGGATCGACATCAAACTCGGTCACCACCGGATCGTCCTTGGGCTCCTCTGCCCACAACTTACTCCCACTGACCACGCCGAACACAAAAGCAATACTCAACATGCCCAGTAACAATCGCTGAGTCATTTCAGGCCTTCATCTCAAGAGAAGCAGGGCGAAGAGCTGCTGCGTGTGACACTTCAAACCGCAATCGCAGAGCCGGGAATATACACTGATTCGACTATCGCATACCCCCTCCAGAGAGACAACCGTGCGGAGGTTCTCAAGGGCCTAGGGAAGTTCATCACAAAGCCACGAAGACATAAAGGGAGAGGTAGCAAACATCCGGGCGAGCGGTGGGCGTCAGCCCACTGGTGCTTGGAGCGCTCGCTCCCGCTGAGCAAGGAATATCTGGCAATACATCTCACGATGAGATGAATATTGTGTGGCGAGTCACCGCAAAAAGCACCGGAAGTCTCACACCGACCGCTCGCCGAGCTGATAGTACCCTCCGTGCCTTCGTGGTGCCCTTCCCATAAAACGCCAACGCGGCGAGCTACTGCCCGCCGCGTTGGTCGATCTCAATCGGAGTGACAGCTTACTTGAGGGCTGACATCACCTGCTCGGTGATCATCTTGACGAGCGTCTCCATGTCGACGTTGCCTGCTCCACCGACAGCAGCCCCGCCTTCGTAGGTCGGCTTCTGCAGGTAGCCCGGGAAGGATGGCGGAGGCTCGAAGGCCGAGACCTTGGGTGCGGTCCCTTCCTTGTACCCGTCACGAAACGCCGTGTTGCTGCACAGGTCGCAATTCTCGTCGTGGAAGCGTGGATCGTCGAAGCCCAGCCGCTTCTTCAGGTCGAGCAGCTCGCGTGACTTCCGCTCGTTCAGGTAAGTGATTCCGCCCATCTGTTGTGAGAGGATCAGGATGCGGCAGTAGGCGTCGAGGATCTCCGTCTTCCAGTAGGCCTCTTCGAGATCCTTACCGAACGAGACGGTACCGTGATTGGCCAGGATGATCGTGTTCGACGACTTCAGGAATGGCAACACTGTATCCGCGAACGACTGAGCTCCAGGTGTCTCATAGGGAGCGAGCGGCACTTCACCCATGAAGACTTCGATTTCCGGCAGCACGCACTGCGGAATCGCCTCGCGGCACACCGCGAAAGCCGTTGCGTGTGGAGGGTGGCAGTGAACCACAGCCTTCACATCGGGACGGTGCTTCATGATCGTCAGGTGCAGCAGAATTTCACTGGTCCGCTTCCGCTTGCCGGCCAGCTGATTCCCGTCGAGGTCGACCATACAGATGTCATCAGGAGTCATAAACCCCTTGCAGATGTATGTCGGCGAGCAGATGACTTCGTTCTCGCCGACGCGATACGAGATGTTCCCGTCATTCGCAGCTGCGAAGCCCTTGTTGTAGACACGTCGGCCGATCTCGCAGATCTGTTCTTTGATGCGGGGGTTGTTGAACAGTGGATGGTAGGACATGGTGAATCTTGTTGAGTGTGAAGATGTGTTTGTGGTTTACGGTGTGTGGTTCAGTGGCGGGATCGCGGATCAGGAGCCGCCGCTCCCGGGCAGGTCGATCGAGTCGAGGATGGCTGCGTTATACGCATCGATCGGTTTTGTGTCAGGATGAAACGGGTTCGCCGCCTCGGCTGATTCGCTGAGAGCCACAATGCTCCCCTCGCCAGCTCCGAGTGAATCAAACATGACCAGCGGTTCCGATCGTCCGGCCTCATCGCCGAGGATGCCTTCGCGAGTCAAAGGCACGACGACCTTGAAGGACGCCCCTCGTAAAGAAGGGTGACCTCGCAGGAGCGTCACTTTGCCGATGACCTGAGCGATTCGCATGATTCTCACTGTGCCGGAGCGGTGAACGCTCCGAGGATGTTCTTGAGTTCGAAGTAGCTGCGGCTGGTGGGATCGATCGCGATCACGTTCAGTCGCAGCTGCTCACGTGCGGCCTTGACCTCCGCGGGGCTGCTGACCGGGACTGCCCGGACCTTGTCGTTCCGATTGGCCCGGCAGGCCGCGCGGAAGTGTTGTTTCGAGACGATCACCAAGCCACTCGCCTCACCCCGGCAGATCGCACTGATCGCCAGAGAAGCGGCATCGTCGGGACAACCCAGCACCTCGCGGCTCCAACCCGTTCCCAGCTCATCGCTGAGTCGGGCCACGGCTGGCGTGCTGGTGACGGTAATCCACTTCCACGTCGAAGAGATTGCCTCTCCCGACTTGGTCGCTGCTGTCCCGCTGCCCCGCACCACCTGAACCCGGCTGGTCTTCAGGAAGTCGTGGGCAGTAGGCGTGAGAATGGCCTTGACCGGGATGATGATCTGCGAGGCACCAGTGGCTTTTTCCGCCAGGAGATCGCCGGTGATGATTCGTTCGGACAATGTGACAACGGCTGCCGACTTCGTAACCGGTGGACGCGAATCGACTGTACTTCGAGGAGTTGCTGCGACCGGAGCCGGAGCCACTGCTGTCGCCGTACTGCCACTCGCCAAACCGCTCCCCCCCGTGCTGAGTTGCTTCAGCACGTTGGCGACGATCTGGTCTACAGCAGCTGCGTCGAGCATGGAAGAAGTTGTCAGTTCTCAGTGTTCAGTTGTCAGTCAAGAGAAGTTTTCGTGTGTCATCAGATCTCTGATCTGAGAACGGATGACTGAAGACTTCCCGCACTCCTAATCGTCCACCAGTCCGATGATGGCGAACCGCACCGGAGTGTCGGGCCGCCCCATGATGTCTTTCACAGCTGCACCGTCGGCCGTGAACATCACATTGCCTCCGACCGAAGCCCCCAGGTTGTCAATTGCGATCACCGGCTCCCCATCCGCTCCCCCCGCCAGATCAAGCGGCTGCACAATCAAAAGCCGCCAGCCGTTCAGGGCCGGATGCTTGATCGTGGCGTTCGTTCGACCGATGACAGAAGCAAGTTGCATGAGGGGAAGATGAGAGAGGAGGGACGAGAGAGAAGAGCCAGCTCTTATCTTCGTCCGACCAGGCTGGTTCGGAGACCACTCAGCATTCGGGCGACTTCGTCGGCCAAAGTGAGGGCCTGTTGAAAGTGTTCCTCGGAACAGTAGTTCCGGCGTCGGGCAATGTGCAGTTGCGTGACCGTCTCCATGAGTGAGCCGTAGGATATTTCGACGAACCGGGCGAAGTCTGCATCCGAATTGCGGCTGTTGCCTTCAGCAACGTTCGAGGGAACGGCAACCGCAGCTCGCTGAATCTGTCGAACCAACCCGAAGTTCTCGCGAGAGGGGAACGCTTCACTGATCGTGTAGATCAGGTCCACGTACTCGATCGCCCTCTGCCAAACCACGAGTTTCTCAAACTGAAACACGCCCCACTCTCCTCTGGCTCTCCTCCCTCGTCTCTCCTCTCTTCTCCCCCTACACGATCCTCAGGTCATCCACCATGCAGCAGCGACGCACGCGGGTGAAGGTCAGTGGGTTGGTCACGCCTTCGCCAGTGGGGGTGGCGATGCTGAACGACAGGTAACCTTCTCCGCCCAGTCCCAGCCCGGCGGGCGAAGGACCATTCTTGATGAAGAGGGTCGTGTCGACAGCCTGGCCCATGATGCTCATGTTCCGCACGTTGCGAGAGTGGATGATTGCCGTGTGGCGAAATCCATGCTCGAACTCCAGAGCCATGTCGACGGCGTGCTGGAAGTTCTTCGCCCGCACGAACGGCACGAAGGGCATCATCTGCTCTTCGGGAACGAACGGGTTGTTCGTGTCGGTCTCACCGTACAGCAGCTGGGTACCAGCGGGGACCCGCAGACCGATCTTCTCGGCGAGGACTGAGGGGTCTTTGCCGACCAGATCACGATTGAGCACCCAGTGATCGCCAGGCTTGGGCGGGGGAGAGAAGGCCACCTTGCTCAGAGCCTCGACCTGTTGAGCGTTCAGCTTGTAGCCACCCTGACGAGCCATCGCTTCCATCAGCGAGTCAAAGATCGACTGTACGGCGAAGACTTCCTTCTCACCGATGCACAGCAGATTGTTGTCGTAGGCGGCCCCGGTCAGGATGCAGCGGGCGGCGTTCTCGATGTCAGCGGTCTCATCGACGACGACGGGCGGGTTACCGGGTCCAGCGACCACAGCCTTCTTGCGGCTGGCCATCGCGGCACGAGCGACTGCGGGGCCTCCGGTCACGCACAACATCTTGACGCCGCGGTGCTGGAAGATCGCGTCGGCGGATTCGAGAGTCGGCTTCTCGACGATCGTGACGATGTTCTCGATGCCGATCGCTTCCTTGAACAGCTTGTTGAACCGCCGCACACCTTCACAGGCGATGCGAGCCCCGTTCGGGTGCGGGTTCACGACCATCGTATTCCCGCCAGCGACCATGTTGACGATGTTGCCGGCCAGCGTCGGCAGCGAGTGGGTCACCGGGGTAATGGCCCCGATCACGCCGAACGGAGCGTACTCTTCGACGGTCAGCCCGTTGTCGCCGCTGTAGACGTTCGACTTCATGTACTCGGTGCCGGGCACCCGCTTGATGATCTTGAGCTTCTCGATCTTATGATCGAGACGACCGATCTTGGTCTCTTCGAATTCGGCCCGACCCAGCTCTTCGGCCTGCTGCTCGCACATCGTCTTCACGATCCGGCAGACTTCTGCCCGAGCGGCCATGCCCTTCTTCGACAGCTGGGCAAAGGCGTCTGTTGCGGCAGCCACTGCTTCATCGACAGTCTGGAACACTCCACTGCTGCCACTGCCCGAGGCGTGGTAGCCGTTGGAGGATGCCGAGACGACGGGAATCCCATTCGGCTTCGGAGCCCCCGGAGCGGGTCGCTTCCCGAGTTGGGCAAGGACCTGTTCGACGACGGAGCGGATAGCGGTTTCGTTGGTTTGCATAGTTGTTGAACCTGAAGGTCAGGTGGGTTGTTCCGTGTTGTCTGTTGGCGAGGGCGTGAGCCCTCTGATGGTGTGCGTTAAGTGCCGACTCA
>QWOR01000232.1 GCA_003669575.1 Planctomycetota bacterium
AATCATTCCCGCGACGATGCCGACAATAGTCATCAGGAGGGATTTCATCGGGCAAGTCCTTGAGTTGCCCGGAAACGATCGCTCTCATGGATCGTCGCATCAGCTGGGGGCACTGATCGCTGGTCGGCTCGAAAAGAGGGACTATGATGGGTCAGTGTACACCGCCTTACTAGGAATATCTCTATGCGTCTCCTGCATACGATCGCCTGTTGTCTGGTCATTCACACCTGCGTCTGGAGTGCAGAACCCGCGACGTGGCCGCAGTGGCGTGGCCCCAACCGCGACGGGACGATCAGTGCCCCGGCCTGGCCCGCGAAAGTCGACGAAGCCTCACTGAAGCCAAAGTGGCAAGTCGAACTCCAGCCCAGCTACTCCGGCCCGATCGTCGCCGCTGACCGGATCTTTACCACCGAAACTCGCGACCGCGAAAGCGAGTTCGTCATCGCATTCGACCGGAAGACCGGAAAGAAGCTGTGGGAGGTTGGCTGGCCGGGATCGATGAGTGTTCCGTTCTTTGCGAAAGAAAACGGCAGCTGGATCCGCGCGACTCCGGCATACGATGGCGAATCGCTGTACGTTGCGGGGATGCGTGATTCCCTGGTGTGCATCGACGCCCAGACCGGCAGCGTAACGTGGCGGGTCGACTTCATGGACAAGCTGAAGTCGGAGCTACCCGCGTTCGGCATGGTCTGCTCGCCACTGGTCATTGGTGAGCATGTCTACATCCAGGCGGGAGCCAGCTTCCTCAAGCTCAACAAACGCAACGGGGACATCGTCTGGCGGACCCTGCAGGAAGAGGGCGGCATGATGGGCAGCGCGTTCTCCTCGCCGACAGCCACGACCATCCACGGAGTGCCGCAGATCCTGGTGCAGACCCGGACCCGTCTGGCGGGCGTCGATCCCGAGACCGGCAAGGAACTCTGGGGGCAGGATATTGAAGCTTTTCGCGGGATGAACATCCTTACACCTGTGGTTTACAAGGAACAGGTCTTCACCTCGGCGTACGGAGGCCAGTCTCACTTGTTCCAGTTGGAGAAACAGGGGAATGAGTGGAAGGCCCAGGAGGCCTGGCAGACAAAGCAGCAGGGCTACATGTCGACTCCGGTGGTGATCGATGGGCACGCTTATCTGCATCTGCGAAATCAGCGGTTCGTGTGTCTCGACCTGACCACTGGCGAGGAGAAGTGGACCACCAAACCGTTTGGCAAATATTGGAGTCTGGTCGCGAACGGCAACAAAATCCTCGCCCTGGACGAAACGGGAATCCTGAGGCTCATCGAAGCGAACCCGAAGGAGTACACCCTGCTCGACGAACGCAAGGTCTCCGAAGAATCGGCCTGGGCACATCTGGCCGTCTGTGATTCCGAGATCTGCATCCGCAGCTTGCGACAATTGACCGTGCTGGAATGGTCCGAGCCACAGTCGAAGTAGTTGCGGAAACTTCTGCAAAAGTCTCTCAATGCGTAGAGATTGATTTCAGTGCGGCAATTGTGGCTGGCCATGCACTAGTAAACTTAACCCGGATCGAATCGCCGTTGACGAAGAAGAGTTCTCGCGAGATAAGCCCGCGCCAGTGTGTCCATCCGCGACGAGCGGGAAGACACGACTCCCGTTCTATCGTCTTGCGGGCAAATCATGCGACTCCTGACTTTCGCTGCCGCTCTTCTCGCTATGTTGTTCTTCTGCGTGACCTGCCAGGCCCAGTCAGCCGCCGAAATCTATTATGAAGAGGCTGACGAGGACCTCTGGACGGCCGACACGTTCGTCGGTGATGCAGATGGTACTGACTGGGGCTTCGATGCTCCGCATCCGTCCCAGCATGCCGGACTGCTGGGCAAAGTGTTTATGCAGCAGCGGTATCTCCAGTTGGGGGTTGATGATGCGGATGTCCGCCGAATCGATAACTCTCTGCAGGGATTCGACTCGCTCATCAACCTGCCAGTGATGACACTGGAGACCGAGGTCCCACTCGATTTCGACCTGTTTTTCGGTTACTCCAACGTCGGTCTGAAGGGCTCAGCTTATTCCGGCCTGCCAGCCGACCTGCTGGTGGCAGTGAATGGAAAGTCAGAGAGCTATTCTCTGGGGACCTCGATCTACCTGACCCAGGCGGAACGCTGGCGGCCATTCATCCAACTCGGCGTCGAATACAGCCAGGCAGACTTCGATCTGACTATGAAAAATGCCGTCGACACGTACGCCGAAAACTTCGTGGACGGTCAAACCGACATGCTGTTCAACGCGGGCTTTGAATACGACCTGTTCGATGTCCTGGGTTATCGCATGACGATTGATTGCGAAACGGGGGGACGGTTCCGGGATTCACTTCTGCTCAACGACCTGATCCTCTGGCCCCACGAGAAGATCTTTATCCGTGGCGGTTTGGCCACGTCATTGGAAGGGGGCGGAATCGGTTTCGCAATCGGGGGCGGATTGACCTTTTAGGGTCATCGGCATCTTCACCGAGAGCGAATCGCCACTCACTGATCGGCAGAAACGACGGGATACAGAGATCAAACCGTCTCCAAATGCAGTTGGCAATTGACCGAGAACTTCACTCCGCGATATAGCCCCGCACTCAGCAGGCAGTGGTTGCCCGCAGTCATTCGAGGGAATAGGACTCTTCGGCGGATTGGACTGAGCAATGAGGTTTATTCCCACCCAGGTCTTACTGTTCGCGATTGGAACGTGGTGCGTGATCTGCTCCGGCCTGAAGGCTGATGAGACACCCCCCGCACCCGTCAATGCACACTCCGTCGCGCCAGGGACAACGGTGGCTCCCGCGCCGATTGTGACCAGCTCAGCCCCCGTCGATACAGAGGTCATTACAGCTGACGGCTCCCCGCAAGGAGTGGATTTTGACTTCAATGGGGTCAACTCCGTCTTCGAAGACTCCTCAACGGAACAATCTCCCGGACTGCTGGGAAAGATTTTTATCCAGAATCGATATCGCTATCTGGATGTGGAAAACGGTGCAGTCGGCGACTCCTGGCAGGGCTTTGACGCCTTGCTCAACCTGCCCGTGTTCACGATCGATACCCCGACTCCATTGGATGTCGACTTGTTTGCGGGATACGTGAACATGGAGATCAAAGGAGCTCGCTCGTTTCGTCCTGACATCCAGAGCGAAGCATTTAACCTCGGTGCGTCGATCTATCCGTCGCGGACTGCTCCACTGCGTCCATTCCTCCAACTGGGAGCGAGATTCATTCAGACGGAGTACACCGCCAGTTCGGGATATATGACCGGCACTCCGTGGAACCTGGCCCCGATTCACGTCGATCGAAATGATACACGGCTCATTCTCAATGCCGGTCTGGAATACGACATATTCGACTCCCTGGCATACCGACTGACTCTGTTCGCAGAGACCCAGGACCAGTTCGAGGACTCAGCCATCATGAATGAATTCATTATGTGGCCCACACAGCGAATCTTCCTGCGGGGCGGATTTACGACGGATCTCTCGGGCTACAATGCAGGCTTTCTGGTCGGAGGGGGGCTGGCGTTCTAGGCGGCATCCCCAGCGGAAACTCAAAACAAAAAAGCTCGGGTAGATCACCCGAGCTTTTTCGATTTCCAGCGAGAGTCCAAGCAGAACTATCGCTTCTTCTTCTTGGGAGCTGGCTCCTCTTCCTCGTCATCAAAGGCGTCGCTGAGGTCATCGTCGTCATCGAAGTTGAACTGGTCTTCGTACTCTTCAGCCCCTGCTTCTTCTTCGCTCGAATCGAAGAGTTGACCGTCATCGTCGTCCAGGACTTCCTCATCCACCTCGGCGAACTCGTCATCGTCATCCGCCGGCTTCTTCTTCGCAGGCTTCTTAGCACGTGCAGCTGGCACCGCAGCTGCGGCGACAGGGGCTGGCCCAGCTGCTGGCCCGGAGGGACCTGCGACCAGAAAGATGAACGGGCTCAGAGCCAGCAAGCCACTCAGGACAATCAACGTCCAGACGATGATCGTCACCACGGTCGGCATCGACTCATTCGCGCCAAAGACAGCGCCCACGCAAACATAGGCCAAAAAGCCCGCCGGAATCGCCATCACCAGCGACGATAACGCCAATCCGCGTTTGCTCATGATTCACCCCGCCCCTCAAGGCCGCATTCGGGCATCGACGACATCCGCTCTGCTGACCAGATGAATCGTACGCCGCTGGTCTGACACCTTGCAAATTGAAAGACCCAGAACGGGCGTTCTGGCGAGCAGAACGCCTCGTTTCAGGCCGATCGGCTCAGCGACCGCCCTGTCTCCATCCTGACCCGGCCAGAGCGAGGAAACTCAGCCAGTTTTCCAGTATTGGATCGTTTTCGTGGAGTGGTTGACACACTCTCGATGACCGCTGCACGGCGTATAACCCTGCCAGATTGTCGGTCCACTGCGGCTGAAGATGACTTCCCACCGGCGGATTCTGCCCTTCGCCTGAGGCAATCACCTCGGGGCAGCAACTCCATCTGGACACTTTGGACAGCTTCGCGGACAACCCCCCAGCTCAATCACAGATTGTCCGTTCAGGATTCCGTCATGCGCACTTCCCGCATTCCTTCGACCGTCGCCCGCTCTGCTTCGATTCGCTCATGGGCGCATGTGGGGCTGAGTCTGGGGCTGGTATTCGCAGCTGTCGGATGCCAGACGGTCAGCGACACTTTCAAGCTCAAAGACGGCGTCGGAACGACAAGTGAAGACCCGTGGACCACTCAAGCCGGGTCCGAGGGTCGTGCTGGCCGTGCCGTGGAAAAAGAAGCCGACCCGCTCCACCTGCGCCGATTCCTGATGTCGGAGAAGGCGATGGAGATCGAGCGGAACTGTGGGTATGAGTGAGGCAGTGAAGTCGTCGGCAGTCAGACGGACTTACAGATGCGGATTCGCGAGAGATCCACGAACGCACCTCCTCACTGGCAACTGATAACTGCCCTCTCCCTCAAAGCTACTTCCAGTACTTTTGCGTGACATAGAAGATCGTGGCTGGGGCTGTCAGTGCCGCGAGCCAGGGCAGCTTGAAAATGAACCCGGGCAGCGTCAGAACAGACGTGGGCCACACGCCCCAGATCAGGAGCGGAATACACGGGATCAGAATACTCCAGCTCATCGCAATCAGGCCGATTTGCTTGCGCTTCTGCTTCTCGTCCGCGTTGAGATCCTCAAACCGGGCTCCAGCGGGTGCCGCCTTGGCAGCGGGCTTCGCAGCCTTTTCCGACTTCGAGGGAGCTGCCTGACCCGCTTTCGCGGGCTTGCCACTTTTGGTGGGCGGAGGCGAAGCGGCAGCGACAGCGTTCGGATAGGGAATTGCCTCATCCCGCATACCCGGGGCGTAGTACTTGGAGATCGCCTGGCTGATGGACCGGGGAGTCGCGAGCACGGGACGCATCGGCACCCCGTATCGCAGCCGCATTTCATCTTCCAGCTCATGTTCCGGCATGTCGATGCAGGCGACCAGCAGACGGTCATCGTCGACAAATAACGGAATGATCGAATGCCGCTTAACCAGCGCTCGTGGCACCGCATCCAGAACATCGTCTTCTGGCACCATGTCGTCGAGATCGACATAGGACAGGCCGTGATGCTGGGCAAGGGCCTGAGCCGCAATATCGGGTTCCACAAGCTTCATCTGGACCACGGCATCCCGATCGGAAAGGCCCCGTTTCGAGGCAAACTCCTCTGCCTCTCGATGCTGGTCTCGCGACAGTTTTCCCTGTTTGACGAGGATGTCGAGGAGGGGCTGGCGTCCAAACTTGTCCCGCACCGCCTCAAAAGTGCGGCCCATGCTTTCGTCGTAATCCCGCTTGCGCTCCGGATCAGTCAGGCAGAGCATGGCCTTCGCGATCTCGTTCAGGAGTTCCTGCGACTGGACGGAGTACTGCCCTGTGGCGTACTTGCGGACGTGCGCATTCAGCTTCTTGTAGTTCGCACGAACTTTCGCAACGTCATCGTCGAACTGCCGCAGACGCAGGAGTTCGTAGTGGTCTGGGGGGCGAGGCCCTTCAGGGATGCCCAGCCATTCCTTGTAGACGTCCATCTGTGAGTTCCATCCTTGACTGCGAGGGGCTTCAAAGCCGACAGGGCTTGATCGTCGGTTCGAACGGAAAACTGAAGATGATTTCTGCGAGTCGAGAATTCCATCCGCCAGCCATCCGTGCTGTGCGGAGTCCCGAGTAAGAGCCAGCAGCGTCACGACCGACTGGCCGAGACGCTGCACTTCTCATTTACTCGACGCTGTAGTCCTTGGCCAGAATCTCGAAGGTATCAACCCCATCGGTAGTCAGTCCGGAATCGCGAACGATCTCCGTCTTCGCTTCCCGATTGCTGGTCAATTCACGAGCCGTGGCACCAATACGACCATTCTTGTCGTACTCGTAGGTGATCTCGACCGGAGATCCCGCGGGCAGATTGGGAGGCAGGTTCAGCACGCGGAAATCTCCGATGACCGTACAGGCATCCGGATCAATCGCATCGCCTTCGAGAATACAGACGTGAATCCGCTGCTGGTTGGGCGAGTTGGTTGCGAAGCGTTGAGAAATCTTCACAGGCACCGTCGTGTTCTTCGGGATCATGATGTGATTGATCTTCCGCTGCCGATTGTTCGGGTCGGTAATCTTG
The DNA here is from genome assembly GCA_003669575.1 of Planctomycetota bacterium. Classification (GTDB taxonomy): domain Bacteria; phylum Planctomycetota; class Planctomycetia; order Planctomycetales; family Planctomycetaceae; genus TH-plancto1. The sequence continues at coordinate 6,595 of QWOR01000232.1, forward strand.
ACCCCCAGCGAGTGGGAGTTCACATCCGAAGCACTGACCGATCCCAGGCGATCACGGACCGCCTTGCCCAGCCGTGATGATTCGCCCATGGCGCGGGCTTCCAGCAGAGCAGCATGAATACTGGCTCCCTGTGCCACAGCTTCCTCGGGCTTCACCACATCGCGCGACGGGGACAGGCCAGTGGTTTCCTTGAGCATGTTCTCGACAGCGGGCATATAGGTCGAGCCACCGACCAGCACCACATCATCGAGTTCACCGATACCGACGCCTGCCTGCTGCATGACCAGTTCGGTGGTGTCGCGCGTCCGCTGCATCAGATCGCCGGTCATGCGCTCAAAATCAACGCGGCTGATCGCCACAGTCAGGCTCTTGCCCTGGTGGTAGACGGTAATCGGAGTCTGTGGATTTCGACTCAACTCTCGTTTGGCCTGCTCGCATTCCTGAGTCAGCATCATCAACGTTTCGGGGTCGGAACGCGGATCGTCGTTGTACTTCCGGTGGAACTGCTCGGCGACGTGGTCGACCATGCGGCGCGTCCAGTCGATCCCGCCCAGCATCACGTCCCCGTCGGTCGCCAGCACACGGAAATTCGTCGCTGTGTATCGCACCACCGTCACGTCAAATGTCCCCCCACCCAGGTCATAGACCATAATCGTACGTTCTTTGGTCATCTTGTCGGGACGACCGAGTTCCCCCTTCTGCCAGGCATAAGCGAGCGTCGCAGCTGTGGGCTCATTAATGATGTCGATGACGTTCAGTCCCGCGATCTTTCCCGCGTCCTGCGTCGCTTTGCGACGTACGTCGTTGAAGTAGTACGGCACGGTCAGCACCGCGTTCACCACGGGACCGATGTGAGTTTCGGCGTCCTGCTTCAGCTTCTTCAGAATCAGGGCGGAGATAAACTCCGGGGTCAGCTTCTTGCCCTGGTAGACGACAAAGAAATCCTTATTCCCCATCTGGCGCTTGATCGCCTCGACGATGTTCTTGGGATTCTCAATCGACATCCGCTCGGGGCTGGGGCCGACGATGACCTTGCCGTCATCTCCGAGCAGCACAACGGACGGAGTAATCGGACGACCATCTGCATTCGGAACCGAGAGAGCCTCGCCGCTGGGGCCCAACTGCGCGATCGATGAAAAAGTCGTCCCCAAATCGATACCGACAGTGTTCCCCGGAAGGATATTCATGTTGTGTGACCTTGAAGTGGATCGATGCCGAAGCGTGACGACTTGTCGACTGATTGAGCGAGAAGCGAGCAGATACGACCCCGGGCAGAGCAGCCCTGTCGCGTCACTCGACTCAGCATTGTGGGAAAGGGAAATACCGGAATCAAGCAGGCGAACCGGAAAGTCTCCCCGAGCGCCCAAGGTCACCAGCCTGTATACCGCCGGGTGAGACCTCGATCGACTCCGATTTTGGCTCGAAAACCTGAACGAACGATGCCAGCCACACAAGTAAGATAAACGCTTCATGACGGTCTGTTTGCCGCCCGATTCAGAAAACGAAAGAGGCCTCGACACCCAAGTCGAGGCCTCTCCGTGAATCTCCATGACACATCCCCGGGAAACCGGCTCCCAGAGAGTGCCAGACGAATGTTACTTTGGCGTCAGCACAGCCTTGGCGATTTCGCCACTGTGCATCGTCTCGAACGCCTCATGCCAGTGTTCCAGCGTCCAGGTTCCACCGACAACGGGGTCGATATTCAGGATGCCGGTGGCGAGCAGACGCAACACACGTTCCCACATCGCCCAGTTGTGCGAGAAGCTGCCCTTCATGGTGACGTTCTTCTGCACCATCGGGTCGAGCGAGAAGTTAATCGGAGCCCGGCCCCAACCCACCTTCGAGATCCAGCCTGCCGGACGAACGATATCGATGGCTGTCTTCAGAGTCGCCGAGATTCCCGCGGCGTCGACCACGCCATCCACGCCCAGCCCGTCAGCGGCCATCGCCCATTCTCGACAGTCACCGACGACCACTTCACAACCATATTGCTTGGCAATGTCGAGGCGAACCTTGTCACGCTCCAGCCCCACCACCGCCACGATTCCACCCTGCAGCTTGGCCATCGCGGCACACAACAGCCCGATCGGTCCAGGCCCCAGCACGACAATGCGGTCGCCGGGCTTCACCGAGCCGTTCACGACCACGGCGTTGTAAGCCACGCAGCATGGTTCGGTCAGACAGGCCCGCTCAAACGCCAAGCCATCGGGCACCTTATGCAGGCAGCGCGAGGGGACGCGAACGTATTCCGTCATGGCACCATCAACACCGTACCCATACCCCTTACGAGTCGGGTCGAGATTATACAGCCCGGCCCGGGTCATCGGGTTGTTCGGGTCGATCACTGCAGCTGTCTCGCTGCAGGCCCGGTCGCCAGCCTTCCAGCCAACGACGCGAGAACCCACCTGCTCGATCGTCCCGGCGAATTCATGGCCCAGGATCACTGGATAATTCACTGGCCAGCTATGTTCCGAAGTCCATTGGTGCAAGTCGCTTCCGCAGACACCAACGGCACCGACCTTGAGCAGAACGTCCTCTTCACCGATGGTCGGTCGGTCTACCTGACGAAGTTCGACACTGCCCTTTTCCGGGGCAAAATTCACGACAGCTGTTTGTTTCATGGGAGGTTGATGCGATGGGCCAAAGAAAGGACTGAGTACGAGTTGTATGGTGTCGAACAGAGGGCAAAGCTACAAGCCGAATTGCCGATACGCTCGCCGCTTCCGTAATTGCGACGGGACTGGCACACAATGTCACTCTCCGAGCGTCTGCTTCAAACGCTCGCGGTGGTAGGCCAGCCGCTCATCTGAGGTCATCTTGGAGAAGTTCGGAGAGGCGGTGTTGGTCGCTTTCGCTCCCGACGCGGGTTTTGAGGGGGCCGGGGCACTGACGGTTCGTCCGCTGCCGCCGTAGCTCATGACGTTGGTCTGGAGTGTGAGGTCTTCGTCCAGCGGACGCTGCGGCTTCACGCCCAGCTTTTCCAGCACGGAGTGGTACGCCTTCACCGCTTCGACCGGATCGAGTACCCGGTCCGCGACCAGACGCAGGAACTCCACGAACGCCAGCTGATTTTCCGCCTGGTTGATCTTACGACCGAACAGAGCGGCCCGGGCTCCGTACTTCTGAGCCTCGTGCAACAACTGGAAGGCATCGAGAGTCGTCCCAGCTGCACCGCCCAGGATGCCGACGACCAGATGGGGGTCGTACCGCACCAGGTCTTCCATTGCCTTGGGCCCGTGATAGACCATTTTCAGGAAAACCGGTCGTTGCGAGCTGGTGACGCCCGCCAGAGTCCGCGCGATCACGTCATTGATGAATCCCGGCAGATGCTCCGGCGCCACGGCATTGGGCAGATTCGGATTGAAGATTTCCAGGAAGTGCCGGAATCCCTTGCGTTCTGCCTCGTCGCGGAACTTCTTGTACTCAGTCAGCGAATCGTAATCGAGATCGCGGTCGTTGTTGAACGTGATGGAATAGAGGCCCAGGCTGGAACCCAGCACGCGGTCCTGCGGCTCACAATCGATATACCCGCACTGGGCATGGTCGAGCGACGCTGAACGAAACGGCCGCGATGCCGCCAGGCCGATCCGGCTCCCGCGGAAGACATGAATGTCAGTTGTATCGTTCGCACGGATCGCTGGCGTCACGTGTGAGTTCTCGAACAGCCGTTCCTGCACAGCCAGCACATCACTCGTACTGGCCGACATCAGCATGATGTCGACAATGCCCTGCTGCGTAATCTGGCGGATCTGGTTCCGGTAGTCGGCGAGGGTCTTGAAACGGACCTCCCCATCATGCCGCTCCGGCGACAGCCCAGGAGCTCCCAGCCCAAACGCCATGTCGGCGTCCTTGGCATCGGCGATAATGAAGTCTTTGCAGCCGCTTGGGTCTGCATGAATCGCCGCCAGCTTTTGATCGAGAGTCTTCTGCATGGTGTCCTTGTCCTTGTGAAGCTGGATATTCTCGATTCCGGGCGATTCATGCAATAAGGATACCCCGAAACGCCAAACCGACGCATTTTGAACCAAAACACTAATCAACACAGGGCGAACTTCACCCGCGTAAACGTGTCATTCACCGAGCAGGCACGATCTCGAACAAGAAAGCCTGAAAACGTCCGTCAAAACTCACGCAACGCGTTTCCCAGCAGCCGATTCTGCCGCCTCACCCCTACCTAACCCAAAATCCCGAACGGGTAGCATTGCATCGATTTCCCCGGTCTGCAAAAATCCCATTTCCCCTGCTTCTGGCAGGGAAACACTCCCTGGTAGCTCAATGGTAGAGCGAGCGGCTGTTAACCGCTAGGTTCTAGGTTCGAATCCTAGCCGGGGAGCTGATCTTGACAAAGGTCGCTGGAAGTCTGTCCAGCGACCTTTTTTATTGCCGTCGCCTTCGAAATCCGGGTAGGGTACCGCCGACTGCTTCCTGAGGAGGAGGCCAACCAGTGCCTCTCGATGAAGGTTGCCAACGGTTCTATTTGTTCCCCTGCTGCAGCTCACGCAGTGCCTTCATCTGGCCTTGTAGATTGCGCAGCTGATCGAGTCGCAGGTCGGGTGAGTTGCTCTGGATCAGCTTCTCGGTCACGTCGATACCCTCCTCGTACCGCTGGGTGTTGTAGCACAGTACCGCTTTCAACAGTTGATCAGACAGCGATTCCGGATCGAGGGCCAGAATCGTTTCGACATACCGCAACGCAGCGTCTGGGTCCTGAGATTCGTTGGCCAGATTGAGGAGATTCCTCAGTATTCGCACGACGATCTGCCTGGCGGTCTGAGCTGCGAGTGCGGAGTCATCCCAAGTGCGACCAGTCTCGGACACGAGCGATTTCGCATCGTCGAGGCTGAGTGTCTTGCCACGCTCAAAGGGATCAATGAGGACCGGCTCTCCCATCTCGGGAACAGCTCGGACCACAAAGTGGCCCGGTAGACCGACGCCCTCGACCTTCAGGCCCACTCGGCGGCCAAGAGTCATGTAGACGACGGAGAGGGTAATTGGCAGACCCTCGCGATCGTCGATCGTCTCATTGAGGTAGCTGTTCGACGGGTTGTAGTAATTGACCCGGCTGCCATGGAATCCCTGCTCTTCAAACAGGAAGCGGTGGAACGCCGTGAGCTTGTCGGCTGGCGTTATCCCCGCGGGCAGCGACTTCTCGAAGTCCTTCGCCAGATCGTCGAGCGTCTGCAGCGAGTCCTCAACATTGAACTCGGGGTTATCGATCGCAGCGATCAGCAGAGCCGCCCGCGCCAGATCGACTTGGTCTTCGGGAACCGACAGGGTCTCCACAAGCTGCTTGCGGTGCCGGGCTGCGTGGACATCTTTCGAGAGTTGCCGCAGTCGTTTCGCCGTCTGTTCCAGTTCCACCGCCTTGGCCTCCAGGGCGGCATGCAGAGCCTCTGACTTTTCGATCAGAGGGGTGATCTGCTGTGTCGAAGGGGGGCGCTGTGGAGACAGCTGGCCAACCTGGGCATCGGCCTCGGCCCGGAGTTCCGTGGTGGGTGCATGCGAGGCGATCTGAGTTCCCACCTCAAACTGTCGAAACTCTGCGGAAGTGTGGCGGAACTTGCACAGCCCCACTTTCCCGGAACGATAGCGCATGTCGAAATCCTCATGCACCAGAACTCCATTGCAGAAGCATTGGATGCGATCCGCTTCGACTCTCACCTTCAGATGATTCCAGTCCTTTTCCCGATATTCGGGCCGGGCTTCTTCCCACAGAACGTTCCACTCATAGACCGTCGCTCCGTCGAATCTCGCAAAACGCAGCTTCCCGCTGCTCGGGTAAAACCCGTAATGCGTGTCCTCGCTCTGAAACAAGACCACGCCTGCAGCTCCATCGTCCTGGTCCAGCTTGACCGAGACGCCAACCTCGAAGGGAATCGCTGGGACCTCTGCAGTGGAGAGGCAGAGGCTGCGACCGCCGAAGCCAGCCCCCTGGCCCGAGACGCGAATTCGCCCGGCTCGCTGAGTCCAGTACACATCACCGGGCACGATCCAGCGTCTCGGGTTCAACGTCCCAATGGTCAACCACTTCGACATAGTGATCGGGTTCGGCTCGGCGAGAAGCGGCTTGAGCGTGTTGATCGTGACCGCGTAACCCAGGTTGTCGGTCACGAGTGACTTCATCGTCAGGAGACCATGGACACGCCCCGACAAGTCGACCAGCGGACCTCCACTGTTCCCCGGTTCGATCGGGATGGCCAGCTGGATCATCGACATCCCTTCGATATCCTTGCGGAGCCCCGAAACCACGCCCGCGACGACGCTATGTTCGAGGCCTTGCGGATTACCCACGGCGACGACGGGCTGGCCCTGGACCAGTGTGTCGGAGTCGCCGAGTTCGAGAGCGGTCAGCCCGGTGGCGGAGATCTTCACGATCGCCAGATCCTGCGATCGTTCATTCGCATAGATCGATTCGACCGGGTAGGTCTTGCCATCGATTGTCCGTACCTGAATCGGGCGGGCCTCGCCGATGACATGGAGGTTCGTCGCAATCAGGCCGTCTTCGCGAATGATGAACCCGCTACCAATTCCCTGCGGCTTGCCATCACGATCGCTGAAGGTGATCACCACGACCGACTTCTTGACGCGATCGGCCAGGGTGGACACGTTCTCCGGAGTCATCGGAGCCAGCTGCGAACCGGCGGGGGCCGCTGTCGCGTCCGACTTGGGAGTTTCGCCAGTCGGTGAATCCTGACCAAAGATGGGAACACCGCTCGCTCCCCCAATGGCCAGACTGATCACCGCCAGACAGACCAACAACACGGACACCCGGCGGTTCCACAGCATGGCACAGCTCATTCGCAATCGGGGAGATTCAACGCAGCGCAGATCAGATGATACCCGTGTGTGGTCAATCTCTGCGAGGCGGACGCGGCCCACTGCGACCGAATGTTGTGTGTGTGTTTCAATTGTTGGTAATTCTGTTGTCTTCTCCTTCTCCCCACTAACAGATTGAGAAACTAAGGGTGATGTTGCTGTGGGGAGAGGGAGCAAAACATACAGCGACTGGCCAACGCTTGAGGCGTACTCGCTCTCCCGGTTCAATACAAAACAATCGCCCGTCCCGGGCCGCCGTGACAATCGCGGATCTTGAGTGGGGCGAACAGGAAGTACCCGTTGGGGGCTTTGTCGAGTTCCTTCAAGTGATGCAGGAACTCTACCCCAACCATTTCGTGCGAGCCCAGAGCCCAGTACGTCATCAGAGCTCTGCGCTGATTTACGCCACCCAGATCAGGGGCGTCGGTACCCACACAACGGATGCCCTTCGACTTGAGATAAACGATCGCATCGGGACCAGGAGCAGGCCACCCTTCCGACTTCCCAGCCAGCGGGTCGAGCCAGACGCCTTTATCTTCCGGAGATGGTTTGAAGTGCGCATCGAGATGCCCCGTGCGAAACAGAACAATGTCGCCAGGCTTTAAGGCGCCTTGAGCCTTCTCTGCAGCTTCGATGTGCGCCACGGTGATCTCAGGTGACTCGGGCCACTTCGACTTGTCGAGGCTGCCGACCAGCGAAGTGACATCGATCACACGGACCGGGCCACAGGTCCAGTCGAGCGGCACCTTGTCGGTCGTCACTGAACTGGTCCCACGTTTGCCGAACTTCTTCTCGTACTCTTGCAGCCAGCCCCGAACGGTCGGCGATTCATTCGGTGCCGGGCCTTCGGGGGGCAACGCAAACGCTGGTGGCACCAGATGCGTCCCCGCCATCGCATCCATCAGATGCGTGTGGTGCCACATGTCGAGGTACTCGGAGTAGAGGAAGTCGAGCTTCAGATAGACCTGTCGATGCTCACCAGCTCCAATGCCCGGCGATGTGATTGGCAGGTTGGTGGCGAGCGTTGGCGAGAGGTCGATCGCCCGCTTCGCTTTCGCTGAGGCGATCAGCTTCGCGGGGAGGTCTCCGCCCATGATGGAGAAGGCCCGCCCTGCTCCGTACGGCCCACCCTGATGCTTCGGGCCCAGGTTGATGTAGAACGCCCCGGTCGGCGGCAACACTCCCAGATTGGTCGCGCTCTCCGTCCAGATCATGCCGTACTTCAAGCCCGCGTAATGTGTCGGCTCAGCCAGGTCAGGCATAGGCCCCATGCTGGCGCTGTCGGTCCCCAGGTTCATGACACCGCGTTTCCCCAGGAACTCCATGCAGTCCGGATCGGGATCGGGATAGCCTGGAGCCTTACGGTCGACGACATCGGCCAGGAACCGGCTCCCCTCGGGGAACGGTCGGTAATACTTGTCGGAGTACCCACTGTAGAACAACACCACATCGCCGAAACGCACCGGCCGCTGCTGTTTCTCAAACCGCTCGACGTGCTCGGGCTTCACCAGTGGGCTGATACCGTTCCCGGCCTGATCGAGCAGGTCACGGACATCGACAACGCACGCCTCTCCGCCGAACTGCCACGCTTCGATCTTGTCGGTGTATGAAAGACCGTATGGCCCCGACTTCTCCCGCTTGAGGTCGGGCCTCGCCACCGAATGGGGCGGCACGTCCAGCTGGGTCCCGGTATTGCCATCGATAATCAGCGTATCGATGTTGTAGGCCGACTCAGGACCGATGACCCGCTGATGATTGATCTGGAACCGGGGAAACGGATGAGCGGGCCAGGTGCAGGGGAACTCGGGCGCGACCAGCAGCGAGTGGTCGACGAACTTCGACTTGGATGGGGATGCGTCGTCCGCCTGTACTGCCGACAGGGTCATGAGCCCGACAGTTGTCGATACGATCCAAAACAACGACCGAAACATCAAACGCGAGCGCGGCATGAGTCTCTCCGATCGAGAGGGGTCGAGAATGACCCGCTGGGGGAAAAGATGATTTCCCCACTGTACTCATTTGCGAGCGCAGCAAAAAACGAAGGCCCGATCAGTTTCCTGACCGAGCCTTCGTGTCACCTGGAGTTCTCGATACCCGCAGGGATCGTTATTCGCTTTCCAACGTGATGCTGTTGGCGTCTGGGCCCGCACAGCGGATGTAGTGGTCATGGTCGACGTAGACCACTTCCTGACGCTGGTCACGATGGGTGAAGGGGACCGGCCAGTAGGACCGCTTGACCTCTTCAAAGTAGATCGTGCACTTGTAGCTGCAGTGGTGAATGCGGGCTGGTCCAACCATCGGGACGAAGCGACAGTCATCCAGACGGTCGACCATCGGCTCGACGATGATCCGGACGTTGTTGCGGCTCGTCTCTGCCAGGAAGGCCACACCACCCGAGGTGCTGTCTGGCAGGGTCCGCATCACTTCGTCCGAGGACGGCGGATCGAGACAGAACAGAGGTGCATTCTCACCCTCGACCGGGTCGAGGATTGGCACCTTGGCGTATCGCTCTTCATCCCAGTAGGCGTCTTCCACCTTCTGGCTCATGTAAGGCGACACGGGGATCAGTGGAGTCGTCCACCAGAACGCCCCCAGGTTAAACGCGTCTGCTGTTAATCCGATGAGCAGACGGCAACCAGTATTCGGCAGGACCATCAGGCCCAAGACCGTTGCTAGCAGCCACCGCTTCACGCGGGTTTTTGAACTGGTCATCCCATCGCCTCCAGGTGCATCGGGCGGGCAAGATTGCCCCCACGAGAACGGTCGAGAATCCGTTCCGCTTTCCCATTTATCGGCGGCAGGCTGTGACGACTTGTGAAAATATAACGGTTTTGTCGGGAGTATTAAGGAATCCGGTTATCGCAGAGAAACTGGGGGATTTCGGTTCCCCCAGCCTCTCCCATGATTCGGCACTTCCTGCCAGTTACACGCTGAAAATGCGTTCGACGTTTCCGCGCAGGACCGTCTTGCCCAGTTCCAGTGCCCGGGCTTCCGACCAGTTGCGACCGATGACGAAGTCTTCGGCGAGCACTTTGGCCAGGATACGACGGTACATGCGGAATTTCGGCAAGCCGAACTCCAGCTTGTACATGTCACTGTAGTAGCCGACCTGCTTGGTCCGTGGCACTGCTTCGAGCCGGGAACGGGTGTCGAGTTCGATATAGCTCGGGATGTTGGAGTACCACCAGTGCCCGTTGGTCACCACGTTCGGGAAGATCCACGCGTAGCTCACGAGTTCCTGATTACTGGTTTGCCCCAGGACGGAGATCGGGAAGGTCACCTGCGGGAAGGCGTTCAGTAGCTCCTTATATTGGATCAGTGAGACGCGGTGATCGAACAGGTCCTGGCCCTGGTAGACCCCCTGTGGATAGACCTTGCGATTGACCCCGATCATCAGGTCGAACGGCAGCTTGAACTCAGCACAGTACTGGGCGATCGTCCAGAAGACGAACTGCGAGACCAAGCGGCGCGAGTCCGCACAGCCTTGCTCGCTGAGCACCTTCGCCAAGGCGTTGTCGAGGCCCGGCCCATCACTCACAGCTGCGGGCGAGAAATCGGGCGGAAGCGAAATCGCACAGGCCCGGACGCCGTTGGCTTTGAAGTGGGAGAACAGCTTCCCGATTCCGTTGCGGATGGTCGCAGCACTGGTGGGAGTGATCCCGGTCGCCTTAGCGAATCGCTCTCGCGTGGCGGGGTTCTCAAAGTGGAATACCAGATCGTCAGTGCGGAGGCACGGGATGTACCGCTTGGTGTCGAAGCCTGTCAGCGGGTCATCGAAGTCATTTGTCAGGAACACCGCCTCAAGTTTGCTGATCTTCAGCACCTGCTCTTCCCAGTCGGGCTCAGCCATCTTCTTGGCAGAGGCGTCATAAAGACGTTCCCAGTTCTGGAGCGTAAGACGGTCGTCCTCGAATCCAAAGAACGTCTTCGCCAAGTCCAGAAACCAGCTCAGCTGGACCGAGTTGTCGATCTCACCGAGCTTTTCGATCAGTCGACCAACCTTCTCCTTGGGAGAGATCCCGGGCTCCTCGATTCGCTCCTTCGGCAGTCCCGCCGAATGTGCCAGTTCCGTGTAGTAGTGGTAACCCAGAATGTCCGCGAGCGTTTTCGACGCAGCTGCATGCGGGTTGATGTGCGAATGAGGATCGATCAGCGGCAGCTGTTCGAGTTCGTGAAACAAACGTTGAGCAAGCTCGCGAGGCATGGCGAAGACCGTGGGGAAGGCGGGAGAAACAGTTCACCCCAGTGTCTCGGCAGATCGCGAGTCGTGCAAGCGCCCCCCTCTCTCTCTCTGAGCGAGACAGCACTCTAAAACGGGCCGGTGACGTGAACACACTGCGATCAACGCCCAGAGTCAGAGCGTAGAGCCTTCTCCGATATCAGCCCGACTTACTCCGCTGCAGGCGCGGACTCAGCAGGTGCCGGCTCAGCCAGTGAGATCAGCAGGTTGTCGCCGAACTTCTGCTGGCATTTGGGGCACTTGGCCTTTGCGATCCCCTTACCGTCCTTCCCGCCGAGGCCATCTTTCGCACGGCCCGCTTCACTCAGCGTCAAGCTGCAGGAACCGCACTTGTAACCGACGGTCGCCAGCTTGAAGGCTGGATCGTTCTTGTAGTACTCCAGCGAACGCAACACACGAATCGGGGCCTTGGTCGTATGACAGGGAAACTCGTCGAACGCATCTTCGAGCGGAACCCCACTGCTGGCCCCAAACCCTTCAATCCCGAATCGACTCTGCAGTGCTGCGGAGAACGCCCGGAACTCGGAGAGTGAAAAGGACAGATACTGTGGGAAGGCGTTCGGATCATCCGAGAACGGCAACAGGACCGCGATCCGTCCGCTGCCGAAGACCGGGATGCCCGCGAACAGCGACTCGGCACGGTTCATCACCGGCTGGACCACGCGCAGCTGGCGAATCTGATCGACAGTAAAGGCCTGTCGATCGGAGCCGGGAAGTTCCGCCAGCGGTTTCCCGTCCCGCAGGTGCTGCAGCATCGCCTCGCGGGCTTCGACCTTTTTCTTGTCGACACCGCCGAACATCCCGCCACCCTTTTTGGCGATGTTCACCACCAGCATCTGATCAGTCGAGAATCCGACATCGTACTCATTGAACTCTTTCAGCAAGCTGTCAGCCTTGAGCTTCAACTTGTCAGGGCTGAATGAGTGCAGATGCAGGTCCTTCAGCCAGCCGGAGAAGGCGCCTGCGACATCGGATGGTCCCGCAGCCATTGCACCTGCGCCGCCGTCGGCGGACTTCTTGCCGGTTGAATAGTCGGGTGGATCGATCGGCACGATGAACGGGGCACGGCAGCGAGGGCACTTCCCCTGCATACCGCGGTGCGACTCTTTGACCTCGAACCGGCATCCGTACGGGCAGTGGATAATGAAACCACCCGTTGCTGTGCGGACTCCACCCGACATCACTCCGTTCGGTCGACGCTTCTTGCGACGCTGTTCCGATTCGGAGAGGTCTTGCGTGACCAGATCGAACAGTGCGTCATCATCGGACTTGGGACGTTCTGTCTTCGGCGCGGGCGTGTCCGATGTCAGTGATGGCAACGGAGCAGATTCGTCCGCAGCCGCAGCAGGAGGAGACAACGAAGAGACGGGCAACGACGGAAGATCGCTGATGTCCTGGGGCGGAGCAATCACAACCTGGCCAGACGGTGGCGGTGAGCTGGACGACGGAATCGTGAAAGACATCGACTGTGCGAGCGGGATCGACAGCTCGTAGTCATCATCGTCGCTGTCTGCTTCCGAAACAGAGGGTTGAGACTCCGACCCATCCAGATAGGTCAACGGCTTCGGGTTCATCTGCATCTGCTGGTATTTGACAGCCATGTCTTTGCGCATGAAGCCGCCACAATTCCAGCACCGAACAGAGTTCGGACGGACCATTTCTCCGCAATCGGGACAGGGCTTTTCACCAGCCTGATTTCCCTCATTCGCCATGGCCAGATGCCTTCCGAGATTCCACTTGAGCAGAGGTGATTCCTGTCCGACGCAATCGAGGCCAGGATTGAGCCACCTCGAACCTTAAAACTTAACCGGTGGCCCCCTCGATGCTCCAGCCCCTTCCGAAGATTTTTACAAATCCGCGGATGAAACAGGTTTCACTTTGCGGCCTGCGTCGCGGAATTGGACCATAGGACGAGACGGGTCTCCGACACGCCATTCTCTGAACGCCGGACCTTCAAGAGTAGCGAGTCCGAGGCCTCAGACAGGATTTGCTCCAGATCGGCGGGCTCGCGAACCGGTTGCCGCCCCGCTTCCTCAATGATGTCGTACAAACGCAACATGTCTGGATGATCGGTATTGTCCGGACAACAGGTGACTAATACCCCACGCACACCCGGACGGCCACTCACCTGAACCGAGAGCGAATCATCCAACGTCACTACCGACAACCCGCTCAGCTGGACTCGCCGCTCAGGATTCGCATGAGGCTGGAATGGACTGGAACTTTTGTCGAGCGAGCTGGAAGAACTGGGCTTGCGCTCGGAAAGGCGCACATCGACAGTGACCTTGGCCCCTTCCCGATAGACTTCCATCCGAACCGTCTTGTTGACCGGAGTCAGGCTGACGAGGTGGATCAAATGGCTCTGATCTTCAATCCTCTGTCCATCAAAGGTCAGAATGACATCGTCGATCTGCAATCCAGCCGTCTCGGCAGGGGTGTCGCCATAGACCTGAACCACGCGGGCTCCCTGGACTCGATTCAGTTTCAGGCGTCGCGCCGCTGTGTCGTCGAACTCCTCATCCAGTCGAACCCCGAGGAACGCCCGCTGCACCCGGCCATGTTCCAGCAGTTGATCGACGACCTGTCGACAGAGGTTGCTTGGGATGCTGAACCCGATCCCCTCGTTGCCACCACCTTGAGAAGCGATGGCGGTATTGATGCCGATGACACGCCCCTGCAGGTCGATCAGCGGCCCTCCGCTGTTCCCGGGGTTGATGGCGGCATCCGTCTGCAGGAAGTCCTGATTGATGACATCCTCGCCCTTTTCTCCGAGGATCAGCGAGCGGCGGCCCTTGGCACTGATGATTCCCAGTGTGACTGACTGGCTCAGCCCAAAGGGGCTGCCCATCGCCAGTACCATGTGGCCGATATCGAGGTTGTCGCTGTCGCCCCAGGCGGAGGAACCCAGATTCGTCTCAGTCAACAACAAGACCGCAACATCGGTCTGGGAGTCTTCGATCACTTCAGTGGGGTGAGTGATCTGGCCGTCGTTGAGCTTGATTTGAATCCGTTTCGGAGTGGAACCAAGCACCACATGCCGGTTCGTCACCACAAAGAGCTTCGACGTACGCGAGCTGCGCATGATGATGCCCGAGCCGGTTTCCTCAACCGTCCCACCGTTGCGTCCTTCCCGCTTGCTCTCGATATGCACGACCGATGACTGCACAGCGGCCGAGATTCGAGCGAGTTGCTCACCGGCATCATCGAGGACACCTCGCGGAAGCACGTCACGAACGCGGCCGCTCGACTGAGTCTGAGCACGAGCTGGATCGCCAAAAAACGCGGGAATTCCGAGAGCCACCACGAGCAGTCCAATGCCCATCGCGGTACCCAGGAAGATCGGTTTTTGGTGTTCCATGGCGTTCATCCTGATTCCGCTCACATCCGCGTGACCCGCCAGGCGAATCACCGGTCAACTGGAATACTCAGATTCTCCAGTGTGGTTTCCACATCATGAGCGCGGACTTCGTCGCGCCAGGCTGTGGTCCAGTTCGTACGCATCTCGCGTTTGCGTTCCCCGCGTTCTTCGCTGCGTTGGCAATCAATGCAGGTCGTGGAGTGTGGGACGGCCTGTAACCGGGCGAGCGGAATCGGCTTCTGACAATCTTCGCAATTGCCGTAACGCCCTTGCTTCAAGGCCAGAATCGCCGCTTCGATCTGCTCCAGTTCGCGACTCTCCAGAGACGCCAGCTGGCTGCTCAGTTCCCTCTCGACATCCCCATTGGCCAGATCGGCAACATCGCCCATCGAGGCTCCGTCATCTCCCGTGTTCGAGATGTCATGAGCCAGTTGGCGCTGGAGTTCGGATCGCTGGGCAACGAGCTGTTGGTACAACCTCAGAAGTGCATCTTGACGTGGCATGTCACCCTCAACTTTTGTTCGTTCCGTCCTCCCTGACGATGTCCTCACGGGCTGAGAAAT
>QWOR01000024.1 GCA_003669575.1 Planctomycetota bacterium
GCGGCGGAAGTCGGTACACACGAAGGTCGGGACGTGGACGGTGCGGATGTTGGTGGCATAAGGAGCCCCGAGCGTATAGCCGCATCCCGACAAGACACTCAAATTAGCAATCGACAACAGACCCACGCCGAGTTGGCAAAGTGCCGACCGGCGTGATTGTGAATCTGTGATGGGGGCCTGTGGTTTCACGGCGATACGACTTAATCCAGAGACGCTCGTCCTGCGGATCGTCCTTCGGCTGAGGCCTCTTGGTAACGCGGGACGGGAGAAGAGTTCGGAGTGAATTCTTCAGAGTCTGATTCCTCAGGCTCTGTGGAATCAGGCTCTTCATCCGGGGCCGGGACAGCTCGTTGCGGCCAGTTGAATTTGGGAAGGCGGAGCGGAGCTTTGGGAGCTTCCTCTTCCTCGGCCTCAGGCGGGGCTTCGGTATCTTGCTGCTCGTTCGGGTCAGGCTTCTTGGAACCGACCCGTGGCCAGCTCCATTGAGGTTGCACGACGGCTTGTCCCTGTTCCTGAAGAATCTTGCGAGACCGTTCCGCGTACTCTGAGTCGGGGAACTTGTTGATCAGGATGTTGCAGTAGATTGCGACCGACTCCGGAGAGTTCTTCGCCTGGTAGTATTCCACCTTGTCCCAGATCCGCGCCACTTCGGCTTCGTACATCTTGTTGAGTTCGCCGCCCAGACGATTCCGCTCTTCTTCGGACAGGTCTGGGAAGATGCGCAGGGCGGCCTCTTTGAGTTGGATCGCCTCGTTGAGGTTCTGCCCGTCGTAGTTCGAACCCTGATAGCTGGCCAGTGTCACGTGTGACCCCAACAGGAACGCATCCTGGAAGTGGGGGCTGTCGGGATATTGCTCTCGGAGTAACTTGTAGAGCCGGGACGACTCCTCAAAGTCCTGTGTCCGAAGGTGGAAGCTGGCCGACACCATCAGCGCGTCGTCTGCCAGTGGTCCCGTCGCGTCATGCAGCCAGACTGATCGCAGGGCCTGGAGTGCCCGACCGCGCGTGTCAAACACGGGGCGAGTATTGTCGAAGAAATTCGGAACGATCGGGATGTAGAACGAATCGACGTTCGCGAAATCCTCGGCCTTTTCCTCTTCGTCAGGGTCCTTCTCGTCCGAGACGACCTGCACATCGCCAGTGGCCTGGGCCTTTTCCGGGAAGCCGAGCCAGATGCGAGCGATCTGGAAATAACGCCGCGAGACCGTGTCGAGGTGGCGGGTCGATGGATAGCGGTTAATCAACTCGTCGTAGCTGTCTTGTGCAGCTGCGTAGCGGTGCTGGTCGTACTGGCATTCGGCCTTCATGAAGAGCGAGTCTTCTTCAATCGGGTCGCCGAAGTTGTCGTACGTATCGAACGTCGCGGCGGGTTTCACTCCCCACCAGCGGTCGATGCGGCTGTGGAATGATTCGTGTGTTTTTCGGCGTTGCTTGGCCAGGCGTTTAAACGCCTTCTCGGCTTCTTTGAACCGGCCTTCTTCATAGAGGGCTTCGGCAGCTTGATACTCCGTCAGCCCTTCGATCTGGCTGGGATCGTTCTGGGTGAGTGCTTCTGATTTTTCGCGTTTCCACTTCGCCCCCTTCAGGGAACGTTCCAGCGGCCCCATATAACCTGGGGGCGACTGGCTGGTGGAGCTGGCGGCCAGACGGATATCCGCGCGATTCGGGGTCTGCGACCGCACCAGATTCGCTTGATTCGCACATCCGCTTCCCCACAAGGTCGCCAATAACGCCAACCCCCGAAATTTCGGGAATGAGGCAGAGCGGGTTGGAAGTGGGGACGACATGTCTGGCGAATCCATTCGCACGGAGTGGTTTTGCCAGCGTTGTGACTCTGTCGAGACACTCCAAGGCAAACTTACGGGATTCTGCCACGAAACGCCGTTTGGGGGCTAGACGAGTTTTCAGAACCGGCGTCTCTCGTGCAGATTGTGCCGACGCAGGCGAGACATCGGATGTGAGTGGTCATGGCTGAGGGGCTTGGTCTGCGTTGAAAGGCGTTGTCTGTGTTAGGGTTGCGGTGATTTTTTTGGTGCCCGTTGGCGTGAGCTGAAGAAGTTGGGATGTGAGCGGCAATTCCAGTTGGCTCCGCAAGTCGCCGCGGCGTTTCTCCAATCGTTATCTCCTTATTTCGCAAGCGGTCCTCGGGGAGAGGTATTGTGGACCTCACAGGGAGGTTGCCGGAATGTCCATGTAGACTTTCGATCACGGAACCAGTGAGTCTAAGATTTTCCCCATGAAGCCCCCGTCGCCCAAATCAATCTCCGACAGCTTGAGCGATTGATACCGGTCCGAATCGCGGCGAGTGTTTGCCACTCTGGTGCGGCTGTTGAGGGATTTTGACCTGGCGGAAGAGGCGATGCATGAGGCGTTCGCCCTCGCGCTGACTCAATGGGCGGAAAATGGCGTTCCGGAGAATCCTCGGGCGTGGCTGGTCTCGACCGGACGGTTCAAGGCCATTGATGCGATGCGGCGGCGTGGTCGGCTCGACGTGTTATCGCCGGAGATCACTGGCCGTTACGAAGAGGTCGCCCAGACGAACGCCGCGCGGGGCGATCTGGATATCGAAGACGATCGCTTGCGTCTGATCTTCACCTGCTGTCATCCGGCGATCGATCTGCTGGTCCAGGTGCCGCTCACGCTGCGCGAGGTCTGTGGGTTGACCACCGAAGAAGTGGCGAGTGCGTTTCTGACCTCTCCCTCGACGATGGCGCAGCGGATCGTCCGGGGCAAAGCCAAGATCCGTGATGCGGGGATCCCCTTTGTGATTCCCTCGGCGGGGGATTTGCCCGAACGTCTCGGACCGGTGCTGTCGGTCATTTATCTGGTGTTCAACGAAGGGTACTCCGCGACTTCCGGTGAGTCCGTCACGCGGGCGGACCTCTCGGGCGAAGCGATCCGGCTGGGGCGATTGCTGGTGGAACTGTTGCCTGACCCCGAGGCGATGGGACTGCTTGCCCTGATGCTGTTACAGGAGTCCCGCCGCCGCGCCCGGACCACATCTGATGGAGATATTGTCCTGCTCGAGGACCAGGATCGGACGCAATGGGACAGCTCGCTCATCACGGAAGGACAGCGACTGGTCGAGCGGGCACTCTCGACCCGGCAGTTCGGAGCCTACACGGTCCAGGCGGCGATCGCGGCCATCCACGCGAATGCTCACTCGGCTGATCAGACCGACTGGCCGCAGATCGTCGCTCTGTACGATGCACTGCTGGCGATGAATTCTTCTCCCGTCATTGAGCTGAATCGCGCGGTGGCTGTCGCCATGCGTGATGGGCCGGACGCCGGGCTGGAGTTGATCAACGCGATACTCGACCGTCAGCAACTGGTGGATTATCACCTGACGCATGCCGCCCGGGCGGAGCTGTGCCGACGTGCGGGGCGACTTGAGGAGGCGCTGGCCGCATACGAACTGGCCATGACGCTTGTCCGCCAGGAACCGGAGCGGCGGTTTCTGGCCCGACGCCTGTCAGATCTCCGTCTTTCGCTCGACAAAACTCGGTGAAAACCTGCGTCTCGGATTTTTTGTGGAATTCTGGGAAGCCTTGTCGATTGCCGCGCCAGCTGTTCGACTATCTGTGAAAAGTCGGGATCCACGCGACGCGCATCACTGGACTCCGAGGAGTAATTCCCGATGACTCAGGCAGCTGGTACGGTTCAATTGCATCGAGTCTTCCGCTGTCCCCCGGAGCGATTGTATCGAGCCTTTCTTGATCCCGATGCGATGGTCAAGTGGCTCCCTCCCTACGGGTTTACTGGCAAGATTCACCGTATGGATGCCCGCGTCGGCGGCGGTTACCACATGTCGTTCACGAACTTCGGCACGGGGCACAGCCATTCGTTCAGCGGGACTTACGTGGAGCTGACTCCCGGTGAGCGGATTCGTTACGTCAACAAGTTTGACGATCCGAATCTCCCCGGTGAGATGCAGGTCACCATCACCCTGCGCAAAGTCCTCTGCGGAACTGAGATCGAGATAGTGCAGGCTGGCATCCCCGCTGTGATTCCAGTGGAGTTCTGCTACCTCGGCTGGCAGGAGTCACTGGCGATGCTTGCCCAGGTCGTCGATCCCGAGATCCCGGATGGTAAGTAGGAAAGACATTCTTGTCCGTCTCTCATCAAAGAAACCACGAGACAACAGCTGATCTTTACATGCGGTCTCACTCGTCTTCTGACTTCTCGATTCGAAACAGAAAGCACAAACATGGAAACTCCACAGCCCCTCGAACAGCATCACTGGCTTCTGCAACTGCTGGGAGACTGGACCTACGCTCACGAATGCCACATGGGCCCTGATCAGCCTCCGATGCAGTGTGCCGGGCAGCAGACAACTCGGGCACTCGGGCAGCTGTGGATTTTGACGGAGATCACCGGTTCGATGCCCGATGGCAACGAAGCCCGCTCGGTGATTACGCTTGGTTACGACCCCGCGCAGGAATGCTTTGTGGGGACATTCGTGTCGTCCTGCATGACGCATATGTGGCCCTATCGCGGGACTCTGGACGCCGCCCGCAAGGTGCTGACTCTCGACTCGGAAGGTCCCAGTTTTTCCGGTGATGGAACGATGGCCAAGTACCAGGACATCATTGAGATCATCGACCGCGACCACCATACGATGACCTCACAATTTCTCGGCCCGGATGGCCAGTGGGTCCGTTTCATGCACGGAACGTACCAGCGTACTGGAGCGGCCAAATAGATTCGTTCGACAGGGCGTGGAGGCCTTCCAGCTCCTCAGACTTCTGTCAATGCTCCTGTTCCTGCTAGCCATCTCGAACCATCTCGTAGAGGAATCTCATGCCCTCCAAAGCAAAACGCATTACCGGTTATGTTCTGACCGCACTGGTCGGGCTCTTTCTGATCGGAGCCAGTGGGGTCCCGAAGTTCATCTACTTTCCCGGGAAGAAAGAGATGTTCGACCATCTCGGAATCACCACGGATCTTTCGCCGGTTCTCGGTGTGCTCGAGATTGCTGTCACGTTGTTGTTTCTGATTCCTCGGACTTCTTTCGTCGGGGCGATCCTGGTGACGGGTTACCTGGGTGGGGCCATCTGGGCCCACGTGCGGGTGGGGGACCCGTGGTTCTTTCCGATCATCATCGGCGTAGTCATGTGGGTGGCACTGGGGCTGCGAAAGCCGGTGATCTTTTCGCTGGCGTGTGGGTGTCCTTCAGCTTGTCTTTCTGGAACCAATGGAAACACACCATGAAGTACATGTTCCTCATTTACAGTCCGGAGAACGCCTGGACGCCCGAAGAGTGGAAGCAGTGCGTCGAGACTTCGCTCGGCGTCTGTCAGGAACTGGCAGAGAAAGGCCAGCTGCTCTCCGCAGCGCCACTCCATCCGGTCGCCACAGCCACGACAGTTCGAGTTCGCGACAGCCGACCGCTCATCACTGTGGGGCCGTTTGCGGAAACGACGGAGCAACTTGGTGGGTACTATCTGATCGATGTCGAGAACCTCGATGAGGCGATCTCCATCGCCAGCCGGCTGCCTCCCGCGAAGAAGGGGACCGTCGAGATCCGCCCGCTGTTCAAA
>QWOR01000301.1 GCA_003669575.1 Planctomycetota bacterium
GCTGCTCCCGCAGTCCCGATGGTGGAAGAGAAGGAACCCATCGAAGTCCGCCGCGCGGCTTAGTGTCGTTCCAGTGGGTGGCACGCCCTTCCCAGAGCGTCAGGGCGTCCACCCGACCACATTCGGTCATTCGCCATACCTCTCTCTTGCACAATTGTGCTTTAAGCCCCAGCTCTACTATTGTCACAGTCATGGGCATCGTTCGCACTCAACTCCCCCGAGATGGGAAGAGATGCCGTTTCCACAATCTTGATCACCATGTCTCACCGAGTAAACGGCCATGCAAAGGCGGACATTCCATTCACTGGTGTTAGGCACAAGTTTCAGCATGCTCGGACGTGCCGACGGAGATGACGGAGCAGGGAAAACAGGTCCGGCGGGAAAGCTGTTAAGCTCAAGTCCCATTCAAACACACTTGAAAGGAGCTTCGGCCTGGAAGGTCCGGTACTTGTCGAAAGGCATGAACGAGATCAGTCACGAGGTGACCGGCCTCGTGATTGCTCCCTCCGAAAAAGGGACGAATCGTCCGATGATGACGTGGTGTCATGGCACGACTGGACTCGGGGATGTGGCATGTCCATCCGCCCAGCCGGATCCTGCACGAGAGCTGACTGTGTACTTCAGCCCCGGAGCCACGCAACAGATTGATTATGGGGTGCCTGGAGTTCAAGGCTTCATCGATCGTGGCTATGTCGTCTGCGCGACGGATTACCAGGGGCTGGGAACTTCGGAAGTTCATCACTACTCGGTCAGTAAAACGAACGCGCGTGACGCGCTGTTTCTGGCCCACGCGGCCCGGGAACTCGATGTGGGAGCGGGGGGCCGACTTCTGGCGTACGGCTGGTCGCAGGGTGGCGCAGCCGCTGCTGCCCTGGCGGAACTCGAAGACGCTGATTTTGGAAACCTGGACCTGCGGGGAAGTGTGATTTTGTCGCCCGGTGTGGCATCCGTTGGACTGGAGAATCCAACGGGCCAGATGGCGGCTGCTTTGGTCGATCCCAAGCGAGCCCCGGATTCTCACTTGCTCATGATGCTTTGGGGCTATGCGGCTGCGTATTCAACGCTCGATCCGGCCGACGTATTTACGCCGCTGGGGCTGCAACTCATGGAGGAATCCTGGAAGGTCCAGCCGGTTCATCACCTCAATGATGTGATTTCCCGCATCTTTCGCCTGAAAGGCCCGATACTGCGGTCACCGCCTCGCAATTTCGACACCTGGAAATCTGCGATTTTCCAGTCTTCGGCAGGGCTCGTGAAGCCCCGGTGTCCGTTGTTGATGTGTGTCGACGCCTTCGATAATGGCACCGTGATTCCCGTCGCATGGCAGGAGGATTATGCCAAGATCGTGAAAGGCCTGGGGGCTACAATCGAGACGAAGAAATTCCCGAACGATGACCATTTCAGCCTTCCCTTCTCAGTCCGAGAAGTCGTCGCTGACTGGATGGACTCGGCACTCTCCACTCGCTCATAGAGGCTGACAAAGAACCGTCATTGTTCCACATCACGTATGGGATCGAATGGAGGATTCGAAAGCAGATTGCTGCAAGGGTGAAGTGGTTCCAGGAGTCGAAGAGTGTGGGATGGCGACTGGAGCGATCGTCCGATCGACTGGACGTGGAGTAGTGCACGAAATCACTTGGGACTCGGTGACTGTCCAGTTCGGATCGATCAAGTGGTGCTGAGTCGAGCTAATCTGTTGCCTCTCGGTGGCAGGCCCCAGCCACTCCGCCTTGAGGAATCACAACGGGTGGCACCCGAGACAACGTTTTCTGTCCGGGCCACCCCGCCGCCCCAAGAGTTATTTGCCTATAAATTATCCACTGACTCCGGCTTTGTGGATCTTGACGAGCTTGAACGGGAAGTGCAGTGACTTCAGATTTCCCTCGATCCATGTTCTCTGTTCACCTGAAAGCTTATCGCCTGATGCCTTGACTTCAACGAAGAAGAACTCTTCTTCGTTGAAAACAAGTAGGTCTGGCCAGCCGATGTACCGTACCCAATAGTCCTCAATCAGATACTTGAGCACACGGACAGTCGCTTCGCGTGGTAGAATCTTCAACAGTTGTTTCGCAATCAAAACGTGCTCCTCTCGATGGGCCCAAAGGTACTGGCGAAGCCGATCGCTATAAGGAAGCCAAAATTCAAAAAGCCATTCTAAGTCTTCATTCCCGATGGTTTTATTGAAGTGTGATGCAACTGCCTTCGAGCGACGTTTGAAGTAGGCTGATGTACCAAAGTCGTGTGGCAGCAGCACTTTGACGAATGGTATTTCTTTTTGCTTTTCCTCAAATGCGAACCGGTCACCAAAGAGGTTCACACTTAAAAGTGGATCATCACCGTCTTCGATTAAGCTCCAAGTGAAGATTCCGAAGAGTACATGAAAAGGCACGCTTTCAACAGCTAATGAGTCATATCCCATACGGGAAAAGTGTCGCTGAACTATCGCCTCTGGTGGAAAGGATTGCCCGCCATCGACTATCAGGCAACGACGACCGTTCTCTGGCGGCAGATACAAGTGATATAGATCGATCACTCCAACCGGACATCGGGCGAGAAACTCAGTTTGGGATTCCTCTGAAAATGAGTATTTAGGCGATTTCGTATGAAACGCCTTTATGTCTTCAAGAGCCTGTTCGGCGCATTTTTCTCTAACCGCCTTTGCTTCAGGGCGATCATCAAGTAAGTCTGACTCGTTGTCTCTCGCCCAGTCAGTAAACAGCACCATTTCGCGGAAGAAAAGCTCCCTCCAGTAATATCGCTTTATCTTCGAGGTGCTTCCATAAGTGGACGCTCTGGGGTGAGCTTCTTGGCAAAGCCCTCTGCATTCATTGCAGATTTTAGGCTGAAATCCAATTGTAACCGGCACTGAAAGCTTGGATTCCGAGTCTGTCGCTTTGTGAAGCTGATGGCTAAGGAACATTTCACCTGTGGCGCGATCACATTCGCACATCATCACTGCATTACAGCCTAGGCACTGATACTTGCGAATCAGGTCAAAGTGGTTGATGCAGCGGATTGAGTCGTGATTGCACTTTTCTGTCGACATGGGACCGCCTCCACTGTTAGGAGTGTCGGAGAGGGCCGGCAATGGTTGCCATCGGGTGGCAGCTCGGTTCTCAGAGCGTCAGCGCCAGGAGGGGACTCAGGGCGCTGACGCTTCCGGCTCGGTCTCACTTCTTGCCCTTCTTGTGGTCTCCCACGTTCGGGGCGTTCTTCTGGGCTTCGGGGCCGAAGTAGCGCAGGCCGACGAGGGGCTCGGTGCCGGTGTTCTCGAAGGTTACGCCTTCCGCAGCTGCGGGGGCGGTCACGAAGACTTCGTCCTCGGTCATCTGGCCGAAGCGGATCATGGCTGGGGTCTGCAGCGTCATGCCGTTGACGCGGCCTTCGCCCTGGACGGTGATCCAGCCGTAGGCTCCGCCGTCCTGGATCGTGACCTTCACGCCGGGATGAATGGTCAGTTCCTTGGCGGTGAACAGCTGCTCGCCGTCGATGCGGCCGTAGACGATCCAGCGGTCGAAGAACCCTTCCTTGGCACTGCCGGAGCAAACGATCGGCTCGAGGTAGTTGTTGTCCTTGAAATTCGGGTCAACGTTTCGCTCCCAGTCGAGGGCATCGACCAGGTACTTGTTGTTGTCCTGCTTTTCCTTGGGGAAGTCCTTGGTCAGCAGCGAACGCGGGACCGCCCGGCCCTCGACCATGCTCTGGTACATACCGAAGACATCGCTGCCCCACTGCGGTTCGTAGGTCAGCAGCGAACCCGGAGCGTGCAGCACGCACGGCGGAATCAGCCAGCCGGTCCCGATCTTGAGGCGGTAGGCCTTCGACAGGTCGAGGATGCCGTTGTCGCCGTTGTTCCAGTGATCGAGGCAGCGGATGACATCTTCCTTCTTCGTCCCGGGCTCGAGTCCCATGAACGTGTACGGGAAGTTGTTGCCGACGTTGTTCAGCTGGGGCGGGAAGTAGTAGGACTCGGGCTTGCCTTCCTGACCGACCAGCTTCGCCTGCTTGGTGTTCTGGTGCATGTGGTGTGGGATGGGGCCCATGTTGTCGAAGAACTTGGAGTAGACGGGCCACTTCTTGTACTTCTTCCAGATGTATGAGCCGACCATCTCGGCTCCGAGTTCGGCCACCGCATCACGCAACAGGAATTTTTCGTTCCCGGCGACAACGTAGCTGAGGCCTTCGTCGGGAGCCCGGCCTTCGTTGGCCGCTTCCGTAGTCGAGGCGAACCAGCGTTCATCGATGCCGCCGCGATGGGTGCCGAGGGCATAGTAGTCGTCTGGATGCAGCTTCAGACGGCGGCCCGGTTGCAGGAACGAACGTGGCACCCACGTCGGTGAAAGACGCAAGACACCCTTGTGGGCGGAGAGAGCAGCTGAGGCAAGGGCCTTAACGTTCTTGGCCATAGGAACACGGAAATCCAATCGAGAGGCAGATCGCAACCGTGCCCCGACACGTGTCTCTGGGACGGAATTCAGGGAAGATTGTTTCCGATTTGGGGGTAAAAGCAATGATTCGCAAGTCGGCGGCAAGGTGGCGGAAGCAGTGGTTTCCCGGCTGGGGTGCGGTCTGTGCGGGGTGCCCTCTGCGGCACAATCTATTTGGACTTTGCCTCGTTGATAAAGTTGAATTTGCAGACCGGGCAGCGAGGGGCGGTTTCGCAGATCGAGTTTTTCTTCATGCCGCATTGCGGGCAGGTCAACCGGACGAAGCCGAGCCAGGCACCGCTGATCGCCAGCACCAGGCTTCCGGGAAGCAGCCAGTGGGTGTCGGTCAGGAACTCGACGATGATCCCCAACAGCCCCGGGTACAGCAGTGCCTGGGCGAGTTTCAGTCGGTTGGGGGAGAGGTGTTGAGAGTTCATCGGAGTTCGAGGGACATGAAATCAGGGGGAGGCTGCAGAGCTCGACTGGCTGGCGGCCTCTGCCCAGTATTCATCCCAGTTCTCGTGAAGGATAGTGTGGATGTCGGCTTTCCTAGCGAGATTCGCGATCAGGTTCCTTTGTGCCTCTTCAATCCGTTGGGTCTTGGTCTCATTGCTGAGTCGGGGGGAGACTTTATCAAAGGGAACCAGCGAAACTTGGCGGCGTTATTCTCGGACGGCTTGTCTTCGGCTGGTGGGAGAACATCCTAGTCGGCAGCTTGTTCATGAGGTTGCGTTGGTGGGCGACGGAATTCGAAGAGTGAGGTTTCCGGACCCCTGACAAATAGCGATGGGCGATTTCCTGTGTCCCCTTCTTTGAGGCACAACTGGAATCCATACTCTGTCCCCTCGATAATGCCCCTGGACGTGAGGAACTTGATGGGATCGATCGATCCCCCAAGGTTTCTTGTCAACTGGGCCATCTGCGTCTTGTTTAGAATTTGAGTCAGGTCCACCTGTTGTGGAGGACCAGCGTTGCGGAACGTAAGCTCGCAGGTTTCCGAGTTTGAACCGTCAAGATCACAGACGGTCAACAGATTGCCATCGAATGTTGCTTTTCTGGTGAACGTCTTTTTTCGATAGAGTGTTTCGCGATTCCCTCCCGCTTTACCTGTGTCATCCGAAACCGGTTTTTTGCCGTCTGTCACGTTGGCTTTTTCAAAGTCGGTGAACGTTATGACCCACGGCCCCTGCAATTTGGCGGTCCACACTTGGGGTTGAGTCGGTGCGGATTCCAGGGGGGAAGCTGATGAGGCGACCGGTTGTGTGCCGGATTTCGATTCGTCCCACCCCAGTTGCGGATTCAGCAGCTCCTCCACGCGGCGGGTGACAATCTGGTCGGTGATCCGGTCGCGCTGGTCAATCGAGTGCTGCGTCTTCGCCAGCCGGTCGAGCATCTCACTCAGCTCCGCCCGCAACAGGCTCTGCCGCAGCTTGAATGCCCGCTCGACGGTCTTGCGTAATTTGTCCTTCGAAGCCGTACTCCCCGGTTGGCGGAGTTGCTCCGCCAACCGTTGGGCCTCAGCCTCCGCCGCGTCATAGTCTTTCCGCAGCTGGGCGATCACCCGCTGTCTCAACTTCGCGACCGTAACGGTCCCGTACGCGAGAAACATTTCATATTTCTTCAATGATTCCGGCGATTGAACAGAACGGCGCGATTTCAATTTCTCCAGATCGGCCTCCAGAAGGGGGAGTGCCTCGGCCTCAACTTGCGCGATCAGCTTCAGCCCCTTAATTTTCGCTTGCTCTGGCGTTTGATCGTAACTCGCCAGAATTGTCGTCATCTTATCTTTGGCTTCGATGTATATCGGAGAAGTGCTCTCTATCACCATCTCCAGATACCCGAGGGCTTGCTCCATCTCTTTCTGGAGTGACTCCTTGCTGTCGGCTTTGGGCGGCTCTGGATTCAGGGTTATCTGGCTGCGAGCCTGCGCCAACCGGGCGTCGAGTTCCTCAATCTTCGGATGCTTATCCCCCAGGTTCTACAGGAGCTTCACCCGTTCGTGTTCCAGCTGAAAGATCAGCTTGGCAGCCTCGTTGGCGAGTGGAGGAGAGGTCGCAATCGATGCCGTCGGCCCTGTCTCGTCGAGCCACTGGATGAGGGCTTCGATCTCTCGCAATTGATCGGATGGACCTGAGACGATGACCGTGTTCTTACGTGCGTCCTGAGTAACCTTGATCGCATTCAGGCCAAGCTGAATGAGAACATCGACCACATCAGTGGCCTGGGAGTGCTGGAGGGAGAAGATCTTGGTGACGCTAGCTTCGGGACTGTTTGTCTGACCACCCTTCGCCTTCAAAGCTGCCAGATGCTCAGCGACTTTTCCGGCTTTGATCTCCTCAGCGGAGAACCACTTTCCCCATTCGTCCTTGAAGACATATTCACCTTGCGTCTTGGATTGCACTGTGGCCGTACTGGCAACGCCCCCACACTCGGCACGGCTTCTTCACCAGCGGTGAGCGTCAATGTCGTCCAGACCCGATGACGAGGACTGTAGGCATGACACTGATTCCCATGCTGAATCGTGGCCACCTTCGCTCCCACAATCGGTAGAGGCTTGGCTTCGATCGTCGAGTCCAGCTGCACAGCCACCCAAGTCGGATGCTGCTCGCAGTAGGCCGATGCCGACTTTCCATCATCGGCGATGGCGACAATGACCGTCCCCGAGGACACCCACACTTTGCCGGGGATGGCACTGGCGGGGAGGCCCAGGGCGTCTTCACCAGAGACACCCGGTCCGCTCACTTCTTCCCGCAGTGCCCCCCTATCCACTGGCGTGGCCTCCACATTCGTTTCCACCTCAGCCGGAGCGGGCGATTCCATTATTTCCGCCACTGGAGGGGCTGGTTTGGGTTTCGGGTAAAACTGATCAAGCAGCTTCTTCACTTCATTGCTGACACCGTCGCGACGGTCGACAAGCAGCGAGTTTGTTTTTTCGTCATACCCGAGGCTGAAAGGTGGCCCATCCTCCTGCATTTTTATTTTGATCGCCATGAAAGCACTCTGGGCTTTTCCGTTTTCTACGTTGATCTGCTCTGTTGTCTCAGCCCCATATACGGGTTCAGGAAATGGGGGAAATGAATAGGCAGCGTTTTTCTTCCCTGACTTGAAAAAAGCAATCACTTTGTGTTGTTTGAAGAGTTTCCAAAGTGCGACAACGTGCTGCCGTTCGAGCGATTCATATTTAGAGATATAAACTTCAGTCGGAGGCGAACCTTGCAAGGGCTTTTCCATCTGGTTACGGATGGTCACTTGAAGTTTCGGAATATTGATCTGCGAAATCTCATACAACAGGCTTCTGATTGTGGCGCGATTCGTTCGTGGGAGAAAGGAGAATGCAATAACCGAATGCGATTCCGTTGAGTTCCACGGGTCTGTTGGTGGAACAACCTTGGCAATATTTCGATTCACGAGTAATTGAATGATCTGTTGAAACTCTTCGACTCTCGGATCGTCGGCTTTTGGTTCCTCGATCATGAGAGGTGGAATCTCCGCACTTTTGTCCGATTCGCTCGCGATTTCCTGGGAGTCGGTTGCAGTTGCTTCGGGCGGCGCGGGCGGAGTCGCAGCTGGTTCAGCAGTGGGAGTTTGTGCCCAACTGATACGAGTTAGCAGGGCGAGTAGAGTGATCGCGAGGAACATGGTTCGCTGCATGGCGTGCGTTCCGTGGGGACGTGTGAGGGATTCGGCGAGTCGGGGCTGTCGTGGGGTGAGAGAGTCGGAAGCGTGAGCGCCCTGAGTTATGGCGAGAGCGTTGTTGCGATTCGACTCCGGGCGCTGACGCTTCCGGCTCTCTTTGCGAAATTCGATCCATCGATTCATTTCGGCGTCTTCCAGAGTTGTTGGGCGTCGCGGGTCCAGGAGTCGAGGTCTTTGCGGAGCCGGGCGAGGGACTCTTCGCCGTGGTTCCATTCGGTGGTCGGGGCGGTGGGCGGTGTGGGGGACTCGGGAGGCTGACGTCCGCCGCTCTCGGAGGGAGGGGGAGCGGGAGCGGGTGTCGTGGCCATTGTGGGTTCGAGACGAGAATTCTTTCGGAGCAGTGGGGGGAGGAACATCATGCCCATCGCCAGCGACAACGCCACCACTACGGCGACACCCGCTCTCGCCGCGGAGAAACGCCACCACTTCGGTTTTGCGACCTGGCACGCCGCTGGGAGTGGGAACACAGCTGGCTGCTGGATGTGGGCGACACATTGCTCCAACAGCTGGGCCACTTCGGTGGAGCTGGTCCAGCGGTCGGAAGGCTGTTTTTCGAGCAACTTGTGAATGAGCACACCGAGCCAGGCGGGGTATTGCGGAGCGATCTCTCGCAGGGGGTGCGGGGACTCATCGGTGAGACGCCGAAGAATCGCATACGTCGACTCGGCACGGAATGGGGGGCGACCGGTGGCCAGTGTGTAGAGCACGCTGCCGAGGCTGAAGAGATCGCTGCGTGAATCGACCGGTTCTCCGCGGGCCTGCTCGGGGGACATGTACTGCGGGGTTCCGGCGATGATGCCGGTGCGGGTGATGCTGGCGTCGTCGATGGCCCGGGCCAGGCCGAAGTCGGTCAGCATCACCCGCTCGACACCGATCTCTAACAAGATGTTGGCGGGCTTCACGTCGCGATGGACCAGCCCCTGGGCATGAGCAGCTGCCAGCCCGTTGGCGGTCTGCATCCCGATCCGCAAGATGTCGACGAGCTCCAGCGGCCCGGTCCGATCAATCCGCTGCTGCAGCGACTCGCACTGCACGTACGGCATGACCAGATACGGCAGCTTGCCAGTGGAATGCACCGTCAGGATCGGCATCACATTCGGGTGCAGAATCGCAGCTGTGGCTTGAGCCTCGCGAGCGAACCGGCGGCGGGCAGCTGCGCTGACGGCCAGTTGCGGTGCCAGGACTTTGACAGCGACGAGACGCTTGAGTTCTGGCTGAAAGCCCTTGAGGACGATCCCCATTCCGCCGTGACCGATGACTTCGAGAATCTCGATGTCGCCGAGTCGACCGATCGACTCAGTGTCGGTCGAGGGGGAGAGGAACTCGACGGCGAAGTCAGCTGCCGACTCGGATTCTTCGGTCGTGTGCGACTCGTCGGTGAAGATCGCTTCGCCGCTACCGGCGCAGGCAGTCTTCAATGCGGTGCTGACGCGCGACCAGACCTGCGGCTGCCCGGCGAGATGTTCCAACTCGCGCTGACACCGTTCGCATTGCGACAAGTGGGCCGTGAGGAACTCTTCCTGAGCATCGCTCAAACGATCCTCTAGCGAGAGCGGTAACAGTGATGGGTCACAGCTGCTCAAGGGTGGGGTTCCTGAGAGAGTTTAAGGCGAGCGACAGACTTACGACTGCTGCTCGCTGTCATCGAGGACCTCGGAGATCTTGGCACGAATGCGGGCGAAAATGCGGCTGCGGGACATGTAGATGCTGCCCGAGGTGACGCCGAGTTCACGAGCCACGTCGGCGACGGCCCGTCCTTCGACCTGTGTCGTCCAGAATGCTCGCCAGGAGGTGTCGCGAAACTCGCTCCGCACCAGCTCCGCAGCCCACAGGATCAGTTCATGTTCGTACTGCTGCGACCGGGCTTCGTCGGGAGTGTCATCGCTGGTCAGCTCGATGAGCTGCAGGAAGTCCGAACCTCCCTGCCCGGTGATTTGCTTCTTCTCCCGCGTCATGAACTTGATGACGACGTTCCGGGCCACCCGCCCCAGCCAGCGCCGGAATGAGGCGTCGCGGCCATCCGAACTCCATCCGTTCACCGACCTGGCAATCGCGATCAACAGCTGTTGGGTGATATCGGGGATGTGTCGGTCGGGTGTCCCTTGCCTCCGAACGAGTCGCACCAGGAATGGTTCATACGCACAGACAAACTCCGCCCAGGCGAGTTCATTTCGCTGGTCCTTCAGACGAACAATGAGGCTATGTCGGGTTTCCGGCGTTCGCATACAGCCCTTCGGAACGGGCGAAGTGAGAGAGGCTATTATGATGAGTCCCGGCTGTCGGGTGGAACTCACGCGGAAAAATAGAAGTTTGCGAAAATACTCGATAACCCCTCAATTGTATTGACTCGTGAGGTACCAAACTCCGCATCAGATCTATGAGACATGTTGTCGACAGGGGGACAATTGCGGGCAGGTCATTCCAGCCAGGTCCGATGGGTCACCGGTGTGCTGTCGAGGTGTTCGGGGCTGGTGGCGATCCAGTGAGGGGCAGGATTGTTGCCCTCGGCAGATTGCATGGGGCCATGTCTCCAGGTTGCGGGGCGTCCCAGTTTCTCAAACCAGCCAGCTGCGAGGCGACCCATTGTCCAGCGGGCGTTGATGTCCTGGAGGGCGCGGGTTCGCGAGGTGTTGGAATCGGGGTCGAAGTACCGCATGGCGTCGATTCCGACCGGTCCACAGTAACCTTGGTCGGCGAGGTTGGTGATTGCGGGTCGGGTCGCATCCACGGCATGCTGGACCCAATCGGGGAGGGGAACCGTCTGGTCGAAAGCCTTGGTCCCGGCGTACTGGCCACGAGGATCGACCAGTAGTTCGGTGACTGCGATCAGTTGAGGGCCCTGGCCCGGAGTGATGTGCCACTGGATGCCGATCTCGGCTTCGCGTTGCAGCCACCGTTCCCAGCTGACGATTCCGTCTCGGGCGAGTCGCTGAGTGATCCAGGCGGAGGCAGAGGAGGTGAACTGGCTTCCTTGCCCGAGGATGCGTTCTCGGGCGGCGTGGCTCCAGTTGGCTTTGATCACCCATTTGGTTTCGGGCGGCAGTGACTGGATGCAGGCCAGCACCTCGTCGACCGAGCGGCAGAGGTTGGCGACCGCAGGGCAATCGGTGACTGAGTTCTCGAGTGCTACCGAGTATTCGCGGCTGTTCGCGAGACGCACGACACCGAGCGGTGGGTGACGGACTTCCAGGCCATGCCGTGTCCCGAGCTCGATGGCAGCGGAGGACCAGCCCCAGGGAACGAAGTCCATACCGGGAGGGATTTGCGTAGCGTCGCGGATGAATAGCGAGGGAGGCAGGTTCCATCGCGACAGCGAGTTGAGGAACTGGTCGGGGAGTTCACCGGGGCACCAGATGTGATCTTCGGCGTCGGCGATCGCCAGCCAGCAACTGGCCATTTCCAGGATGAGCCGCTCCAGCTTCGCCGGGCGCTGGAAGTGGCCCTGCAGCTGTTCTTCGAAGTCGAAGTTGCCGAAGAAGAAGCGGTTCATGGCGAGTTGGCTGGCGACTATGTGGCTCGCGAGAGAAAACTCATATGGAGTTCCGCGTGGCGAAGGTGAACCTGAGTCCATTGGTCGTCGGAGATATTGCCGAAGACGGAGTGGCGGGGTACGAAGGTCTTCACCTTCCAACGTGCGATGCCGTTACGGAGATCGGCCAAGCCGGTTTGAGTCTGGGTGTCATTCGGAGGAACCAGGGCTTCGGCGGACTTGCCGTCGAGTTTGATGCCAGCCGGCATGCCTCTGCGGAGGAACATGCCGAGCATGAGTCGGGCACCCCAGCGGACATAAAATGGGATCGGCAGGACGACGCCATCCAGGGGGAGCGTAAATCCACGGGCGAGGTGTTCAAAGATCTGCCCTGGAGACCAGTTGCCGACCGCCTTGATGGGACCGGCGGCCAGCTGCTCAGCATCGGTGAGGATGTCGTCGAGGGTGTTGAAGTGGACCTGGCGACGACCGGTGATCTGTTTAGTGTTCTTCATACATGGGCTCACATTCACCACAGTGGTCGGTCGGCCTCAGCTACGATCTTCGTTCAGGACAGACAGGAATGTCTGTCCCACTGGATCGTTGCCATGTCGGTCGGAGATCGATGGCTCACACGCACTCATGAGAAAGACTTCCGAGGTCGCGGGACCCCGGAAGTCTGAATGCTGTGACACAACTACACAAACGGAGCTGTTACTTCTTCTCGTCCTTGTGCTCATGTTCGTGATCATGGTCATGCCCGTGGTCGTGTCCGTGATCATGTTCTTCGGTGAGCGAGGTCGTGAGGGACTTGTCACCGACCTTGAGGGTCAGGTTGCCGGTCAGGCCTTCGATGTCCATGACCGCACCGGGGACCTTGTCCGCAGCCAGTTCAAAGCGAGAGCTCTTGCCGTCCTTCTCGGATTCGAGGGGAGCCGCGACGAGGTCGAGGGTGACATCTTTGCCATCGACCTTGGTCACGATCTGGATGGTACCGTTTTCGACGGGCTTGGCTCCCTTGACGTGTTCGTCCAGCAGATAGACGGTCAACTTGCGGGACTGGTCCATCGCCACTTCGGCGTGGTATTCCTCTTCGCCCAGCTCGAGGACATGGCCGCTGTTGGGGCCGTGCTCGTGATGAGCTTCTGGAGGAGCGGTGTTAGCGACGTTGTCTTTCTTCTCATCAAAAGTCCGGGCTGCGGACTGTTCTTTATTGCAGCCAGCGACGCAGAGGGACAGGGCCAGACCCAGAGCCAAACGCGGAGAAACCATGATGCATCCTTCGAGACGATTGGGGGCGAATCCTCCGTCGGGTACGACCGACCACCGCCCCCGGAGTTGTGCGAAATTGTATCCGTGGTCCCGGCGAACGGCGAGAGCCTGTCCGCTGGATGAGGGAAGAAAAACAACCCGCTCGCTGAGGTGGCGAACGGGCTGTTTTCGCTTGTTCAGCCGAAGCGGTGCTTGGCGATCAGCTCTGCAATCTGGACGGCGTTGGTCGCCGCTCCCTTGCGCAGGTTGTCGCTCACGCACCAGAAGGCCAATCCGTTCGGGTGGGAGATGTCCTTGCGGATCCGGCCCACGTAAACCAGATCACAGCCATCAGAGGTCGAGGGTAGTGGGTACTGACTGTTGTGGAGGTCGTCGACGACCTTGATCCCCGGGAAACTGGCGAACAGTTCGCGAGCCTTTTCCGGGCTGATCGGACGTTCGGTCTCGACCATGATCGATTCGCTGTGGCAGTTCGAAACGGGAATGCGCACTGCAGTTGGACAGACCATGATGGATTCATCGCCGAGAATCTTGCGAGTCTCGTAGACCATTTTCATTTCTTCGCTGGTGTAGCCGTCTTCCTTGTGGCCGCCGATCTGGGGGATGCAGTTGAAGGCGATGGGGTGCTTGAAAGCGGTGTAGTTGTAGCTCTCTCCCTTGAGAGCGGCAGCTGTGCCTTCGATGAGTTCCTTCTGGCCCTGAACGCCGATCCCGCTGGTGGCCTGATAGGTCGAGACGACGACGCGTTTGACCTTGCCATAGTCGTGCAGCGGCTTGAGAGCGAGGGCCATCTGAGTGGTGGAGCAGTTGGGGCTGGAGATGATCCCCGCCTTGACCTTGAGGGCCTCCTGCGGATTGATTTCAGGGATGACGAGCGGGACGTTCTTGTCCATGCGCCAGTAGCCCGACTCATCGATGACGGTGGCTCCGGCTTCGACAGCAGCGGGAAGATAGTCGCGGGCGATGTCGTCGGGAGTCGTCGCGATGACCAGGTCGCACCCGGCGAAGGCCTGTTTCGTCAATTCCTCAACAACGATCGGTTTGCCCTGGAAGGTGATCGTGCTGCCCGCACTGCGAGCAGAGGCCAGGAAGCGATAACGCTCCACAGGCAGATGACGACTTTCGAGCAACTGCCGCATGATGCGGCCCACAGCCCCCGTGGCACCCACGAGTGCGACACACTTGAACACGGCTAGATCTCCCTGGGACGGACGGAACAAGTGGGGAATCATACGGGCGGACAGCTATCCCCGGCAACAACGCGGCCTACCGCTTCCCCACGGCACGGGGGACACGCTACGCTTTCTCCTAAGTTACTTTGAGCCATCCACTTTGGAGTTCGATCATGCGCTTCACTTCGATTCTCTCCGTTCGGGCGGGGGCAGTGTCTGCGGCACTGCTGGGGATCACAGTCTTATGCGGCTCAAACCTTTGCGCTGAAGAGAAGGCCAAAGAACTTCGCTGGAAACGGCATACGATCAACGACCAGTCCCCCTACGAGGCTGCTGGGGCGGCGGACTTCAACGGGGATGCGAAGATCGACATCTTCTCGGGCGATTCGTGGTATGAGGCTCCGAACTGGACCCGGCATAAGGTCCGCGACGTGCCAGCCGCCGAGGCGAATCCGCATTATTATGAGGACTTTTCCGACTCTCCGCTCGATGTGAACGGCGATGGGCGGCCCGATATCGTGACCTGCAGCTACTTTGGTCGGCGGGTCGGCTGGGTCGAGAATCCCGGCGGCGACGCGACTAAACCGTGGATCGAGCACGAGATCGATGTGCCCGGCAACTCTGAGGCGGGAGAACTGGCCGACATCAACGGGGACGGGAAACTCGACTTCCTGCCCAATACCGTGAATGTGGTGACGTGGTTTGAACTGACCCAGCAGAAGCCCACCGTCGTCTGGACCAAGCACGATCTCGGCCCCGAGGGAGCCGGACACGGAGTCGGAGTCGGCGATATCAACCGCGATGGCCGGGTCGATATCATCACTCCCAGTGGATGGCGTGAACAACCGGAAAAAGCCAGCGACCCTTGGCCATTCCACCCCGAATTCCAGCTGGGAGCGGCGGGGATCCTGATCCAGGGACGCGACATCGACGGCGATCAGTTGACCGACGTGGTGTGGGGCATGGGGCATGGCTTCGGGCTCTACTGGCTGAAGCAATCAAAGGGAGCCGACGGAAAACGAGAGTGGACGAAGCAGGTGATTGATGAGACCTTCTCGCAGGCTCACACCCAGCTGTTCGCCAACCTCGACGGGGCCGGGGACGAAGAACTGATTTCCGGCAAGCGGGTCTATGCTCACGAAGTCGAGCCAGGCGATACCGACCCCGCGGTGGTCTTCAGCTACACATATGACCGTGAGAAGAACAAGTGGATCAAGCACGAGATCTTCCACGGCGACCCGGCTTTGAATGCACCCAAGAAAGCCCAGGACCGCTGGGCGCTCAAGGACTTCCCACCGGGAAGTGTGGGGACGGGTTTGCAGGTGGCTGCGATCGATATCGATCAAGATGGCGACCTTGATCTGGTCTGTCCCGGAAAATCGGGGCTGTTCCTGATGGAGAACCTGGGACTCTGATTCGACATGCGGTGCGGTCATGTCATCTTTTGCTGATGCGTCTTAATGCGTTTTGAAGAGTCTGTTTGTGGCGAATCTTGTCGTCTGTCTTGAATTGTGCATGTTTTTGTGTAGGATTGGCGTCTCTCTGGACGAGGTTTCTACACATGCTCTCGAAAACGGCTGAATACGCACTGCGCACTGTAGCCTGTCTGGCTGCTGAGCCGGAGGCATCGCATTCAGCGGAAGATCTGGCGGAGCGAACGAAAGTGCCTCGCCGGTACCTGCACAAGGTGCTGCAGGATCTCGTGAAGGCAGATCTTGTCGGGTCGCGGTCGGGGCCCGGTGGCGGCTACCGGCTCGCCACCGAGGCTGGGAAGCTCACCATTCTGGATGTCGTGAATGCGGTCGCTCCATTGGAGCGGATCCGCCACTGCCCGCTGGGTTTGCCTTCGCATACACGGCTGTGTCCGCTGCACCAGGAACTCGATCGGGCCTATGCCGCGACCGAAGCGTCGTTTGCCCGTGTCACAATTGGTGAATTGCTGAATTCGGCGGGAGAGATTGTCCCGCTATGCGATACCACCGGTGGTGAAGTGAAACTCGCCTGTAGCTCGCACTGACTCCGCATCTCTGTACAGGAATTCCATGATGGCCCACCAATCACTTATCGCCCGGATGACCATCACAGCTGTGGTGCTGGCCGCACTTTCAGTCGCCTTCTCTGCTGCACCGCAGGGAGGCGAGACGCCTGCCGAGACAGGGGCTCCCAAGAAGAAAGTTCCCGTCATTGAGGAGAAAGACCGCGTACCCGTCGAGGTGGCTCGAGATCGTGCCAGACTCATGCACGATATCTATACCGCCACGCTCGAGGTGATGCATCACCGGTACTTCCATCGCGAGAAGTCGGTCGTCCCGGCCCGGGCGATGGAAGATGTCTTCGATGAGATGAAGTTGCATTCGAAAACGGAGGCTCGCTGGATCGCGGTCAATCTGCGAGCGATGAGTATCGATCACGAACCGGAGACCGACTTCGAGAAGCATGCCGTCCGCGAGATCGTCGCTGGCAAGAGCGATGTCGAGATCATTGAGGGGGGCTACTTTCGACGGGCCACGGTCATCCCGCTGCATGACGGGTGTATCTCTTGCCACGAAGGGACCTTCCGTCAGCCGACCAAGTCGCCGAAGTATGCGGGACTGGTGATCAGCATTCCGGTGACCGAAGCGATGAAGGCTGTGGCTCCGGAGGCGATGCCGTGAGTAGATACTGGGGCTGAGTCGAGGGAACGCAGATCGATGGGGATCTACACAGATTTGCAGGGTAAGCGATCTCCGTGCGATTCTGGTTGTAAGAGTGCGTCGTCGGATTTACCCAACATATCCTGAGTGCGAGGTGAATCGATGAAGACTGGATACGTTGTATTGATACTCCTCCTTTCGGCAGCGGCGAAGTTTTCGGTCGCTCGTTCGGATGAGAAGACGCCGGACTCGCAGGCAGAGGCTAAACCAGCAATGGTTCCAACTCTCGACCAGGCCCGGCGTCAGGCGGAGATTCTGCATACCGCGATGCATGCGACGCTGCAGGTCGTTCATCACCGGTACTACCAGGAGGACGAAGGCCTGCTGCTACCCGCTGCGACCTTGAAGGAGGTTTTTGCTGAATTGGAGAAGGAGGAAGGGGTGACGTTGCGGTGGCTGGCCGTCGAGGGGCAGGTCATGAACACCGACCATTCTGCTCGTGATGAGTTCGAGCGGGAGGCAGTGAAGGCGCTGAAGTCGGGTAAGTTGGAGTATGAACAAGTTGAGAATGGAACGTATCGCCGGGCTGGACCGATTACGTTGTCGAACCACTGTCTGAAATGCCACGTCCCTGATCGGAAGAGCACCGAAGACCGGACCGCCGGGTTGATTATCTCGATACCGGTGAAATGACGGTTAGGTGTGAGTGTTGAATCTTGGGGAATTCACTTTTGATTTATTCCACCGGCGTTCGACATATTCCCCTTCCTATCGCTCATTGATCGACTTCAAGTGAAGGGGCTTGTAGTACCCGGAGTGCCAGCCCGGTTGGGTGCCGATGAGCCAGGGGCTGGAGCTGTGGGTGGCCGTTTTTGAGTCGGCAGCGGGGTAGCTTTCAATGTTGAGCAGGAAGTCTCGCTTGGCATGTCCCTGGGGATCTGGGGTGACCGACTCGACCAGATCGGACCACAGGAATTCAAGTTCGGTCGTGCTGGTCGTGTTGGATTTCGCTCCCCAGGATTTGCTCTGCGATTTTTGGTCGTTGACCGCCACGATGCCGCCGTTGGCGTCGTACTTGTAGAAGTAGGGATTTACAGCTTGTCGGCCATTGTTTTGTGGCAGGATCAACGTCAGCTGCAGCCCGGCTCGGTCCGCTGCCATGAGGGTGACACTGAAGGTGGCTGAGGCTTTGTCGATGGGCTGCTCGATGCCGACGTAGAGAGCCTTGTCGGTCCACGCGAGACGGATCGATGTCGGATCATCATTTGGTTGTCGTGGGTCGCGGGGGAGCATGCGCGAGGTTGAGGCCTGCTGCCAGAATGTCTCGGTCAGTAGGCCATCGAGTTGGATGTCAGACTCAGAAATCTGCAGGGCGACATGCTCGTAAGTGGTGTCTTCCCGTTTCAGTTTTTCGGCCAGCTGGACGCCGATTTCGATGATTGGTTCCGCCTGTTTGAGTCCGTCGGGATCGAAGACGGTATGAATGAAGTCATGCCAGTCCTGGCGATGTCGACGCAGAACTTCCGCGCGTGCGGGGAGTGACACTGCCTGTGCTGGATCACTCTGTCGGAGATGCTCCTCCAGCCAGAGAAATGCCGAGTCGATGATGATCCGTTCACGCTGGATGTGGGTCTGCTGGAACGGATCTGAAGCAGTCGCGGCCATCGCCTCGTCGAGCCAGCGATAGGCGTCGACCATGAACACGGTGTTGCACATCGCCTCCATCCAGACATGACGCTGAACATCGACGACTCGGATTGGGAGCTCGGCCTGGCGATCTGCGATCCGCTCGTACAGCGCCCGCATCGGTTTCGCAGCTGGGCCGTAGTACCCGCGAAAGAACGTGTCGAGCAGCTGATTCAAGTCTTGGTCGGGTTTGTCCATGAGCTTCATGCCGCCCCAAGTTCGTAACGGAAAGAAGCTCTGCATGTCGGCACTGGTGGGCTCGCTGACAATCCCGCCGCCGAAGACATCCTCCGCCTCGATAGTCATCAGCTTGACGCCCGAGTCGCGAAACAACTTCATGTCGGAATGAATGGCCCGCACATTGATGGAGGGGGCGAATGACCCGGCCGGATGTTGTTGGAAAACCCTCCAATAATCCCACACGCCCAGCTGGCAGTTCTTCGCCTGCCACCCGCGGAAGAGATTCATCGAGCGTTCGTTGCGGGGATCGGTCAGTGGTTTGGTGAGGTCGGAAAACCCATAGTTATCGATGAACCGCACCATGACGTTTGGTTCGGGTGTCAATGTTCGGGGAGCTTGAAGCGTGAAGTTGTAGGCCTCGGTCATCACGGTGATTTCCGGGAACTCGTCGTTGAGCGCGCGGGCCACGTGGTTGATGAACTCCAGCTGGGGCCCACTTTCGGAGCCTTCGCGATCGGCAATCGCTTTGCATTGCGGACATAGACAGAGGTTGGAGGTATTGTCGTTCTGAGAGAGGACCAGCACGCGGGAGGGCTCGCGTTGCTCCTTCTCTGCTGTGGCTCGCTCATCGAGGATGAACTTCTTTGATCGCTCAATCACGATGCGGCGGACATCTTCGTTCGTCACGCAGAGCTGGGTCCAGGCCGACTGGTTACCCATGTCGTCGGTCAGCCGCTTGCCGGTGGCGTCCATGGCAAAGTATTCGGGATGAGTGGCCGCGAATTCTTTCGACGAAATAAAGTGGCCAAAGGTATGCACGCCCGTCGGGATCATGCGGGCGTAGTCGCCCGAGGACACGCGGCCGTTGTTGGTGTTCTTGTTGACAATGGCGAACTTTTCGGAGACCGGGCCGCCGTTCGCGGGGTGTCCATAGGGAAATCCGCTGAAGAGAGAGCGTACGGGGAAAGCGGGTTGTCCGTGGCGGTCGATCGCAGGGATTGAGAGTGTGGAATGCGGTGTGATCACCTCCGTGAAGGGGTCGAGGTAAACGACGCCGAGTTCTTGTTCGAGGAACTCGCTCACGGCATAGATCGTGCCACGCGGGCGACCTCCGGCCAGGATCAGCGAGTGCCCGATCGACTTGATCCGCCACTCTTCGGGCTTGAGTTGGGCGGAGTTGATGCTGTGCTTGCGAGCGAACGCAGTATCGCCGACCAGCATTCCGTGCGGGGGAAGGTGGGGAGCGTCTTCGGTATGGATTGGCAGGCGGGCCCCGGTGACCTGCTGGAGAGCTGTCGCCAGCCAGTCGGCAGCAGTGGCTTCCTCGGGGGTGGGTTTGGCAGGTGTCACGATGACAGACGACGATTTCCCGGCGGTGGCAATTTTCAGGTCGCTGGCGCGGGTTGTATTCGTCTTGCTCAAGCCGAGGACGAGGACCACCAGTAACAAGTAGTTGCGCATGGGGGTGATCTGGCTCAGTGAAGAGGAGGTACAGAGAAGAGAGCATATTCCCACGGCTCGACCCTCACAATGACCATCCGTTTGATGAAGTCGGATGACAGCTGTCGATGGATGTGGGGCCTCTATTGCACAGGATGGCTGTCAGCCTTCGCGATCGCTAAGTTCGCGGCAGTTTTCGTAGTGCACTCGACCGTGAACTGGTTGTCCGTGCCAGCTACACTCTCGCTGATGTGATTCCCTGTGTTGTGGTTCGATTGGACAGCCTGCCCATGTTTCGACTCTGCTCGATCTACTGTCTGCTGTGGATGTGTGCCGCACTCCCGGCCGAGGAGATTCGCCACTCCTTTTTCATTGCAGGTCCGACGTTCACGGGGATCATCGCCGAGGATGGGAGCGAACAGTGGGACAGCGGCCGCCCCGCTGCCCGCGATGGGTTTGTGCTTCCTGGCGGCAACATCCTGATCGCGTGGAGCGACGAGGTGAAAGAGTTCACCCCCGCCCATGATGTGGTCTTTGCTTATAAACTCTCCTCTCTGAATAAGGAGATTGGTACAGCTGTGAGATTGGCAACTGGCCGGACTTTGATCACCGAACTGGGCGAGAAGCCACGGCTGCTGGAGGTCAACGCCGATGGCTCGATCGCGGTGGAGTGTCAGCTGCTCCCCGAGACTGATAACGCCCATATGCAGACCCGCATGGCCCGCAAGCTGGCCAGTGGCAACTATCTCGTGCCCCATCTCCTGGCGTTCCAGGTGAAGGAATACAAACCAGATGGAGAGGTGGTTCGTTCGATCGCGACCGATCTGCCGGAACTGGGCGGGCGAGCTGCAGAGAACTGGCCGTTTACAGCGATCGAATTGTCGAACGGGCGGGTGCTGGTCAATCTGACGCACGGGAATAAAACCGTCGAATTTGACAAGACGGGGCGTGTTGTCTGGCAGGTCAGTAATGCTGACTTTCCCGAACAGAAGCCCTTCGCCGATCCCTGTGGCGGGCAGAGGTTGCCGAACGGGAATACCGTGATCGCCAGTTATGCCTCGCAGGGACCGATCAAAGTCTTTGAGGTCACGCCGGATAAGAAGATTGTCTGGACCTATACCGGGCCGCATCGGGCTCATGAGATCCAGGTCCTCACGACCAATGGCCAACCAATTTCCGAGGTCTTGAAGTAACGATCGCTGATCGTTGTTTCATGGCTCTGCAGCACTTCACACACACACTTCGCATTGCTGGAATCACATTCATGAACTTTGTCCCGACTGAACTCCCCGAAGTCGTTGTGGTTGAACCGAAGGTGTTCGGTGACTCGCGTGGCTTCTTCATGGAAGTCTTTCACGAGGCCCGTTTCGCCGAGGCGGGGCTGCCGACGGTGTGGAAACAGGACAACATCTCGCGGTCGCAGAAGAACGTGCTGCGCGGCTTGCATTTCCAGTTGACCCAACCGCAAGGGAAGTTGGTTCGCTGCCTGCGCGGGGCGATCTATGATGTCGCGGTCGATGTCCGGCGCAGCTCACCGACGTTTGGGAAATGGGTCGGTGTCGAGATTACAGA